>JBBSOP010000023.1:0-18913 GCA_038259655.1 Chroococcales cyanobacterium | reverse complement strand
GCTGGCACTAGTTTGCGCCAAGTCAGATCACCAGAAGCGCCAAAAATAACTATGATCTGGGGTTCAGGCATCCCTTGTTGTTGGAGGCCAACGCGCAAGGGATTTTCTAGCAGACTAACCATAACAATTTTAGATTTTGGATTTGGGATTTGAGATTGGGTACTGGGTACTGGGGATAAGATATTAGTCAGTGGTCAGTAGTCAGTGGTATTTGGAATTTTTATCCTCCACCTTCCTCAACTTTCCCTGCTTCCCCTGCTGTCTTAATCCCTAGTTCCCAGTCCCTATACTGGCGACAATAGCTTGACTTTGTTTTCCAAAGAGTTCATCAAGGACTCGAAAGGCTTGATGAATTTGTCAATACCTTCAACTAGTAATTCTTCCATTACGGCATCAATATCGACATTGATGTCAGGATCTTTTAGGCTTTCTATCAGTTGGTAAGCTTCCTCGACATTTGTTTCTACACGATTAGCGACATCGCAATGGTCGGCACAAGCTTTAATTGTCGCAGGTGGTAAGGTGTTAACGGTATCGCGGCCAATCAACTCATCGACATACATGACATCGCTGTAGTCGGGGTCTTTGGTGCTGGTACTAGCCCAAAGTAAGCGTTGTACTTTGGCTCCTTTTGCTGCTAAAGCTTGCCAACGATCGCTTGCGATAATTTTCTCGTATTCTTGGTAAGCAACCTTAGCGTTAGCGATCGCTACTTTTCCTTTGACAGCCCTCAGCTTTGCTTCTAAGTTAATATCATCAACACCTTTGTTCAACTTAGCATCGATTTTGCCATCAACGTTGCTATCAATTCGGCTGAGGAAGAAGCTAGCAACCGAAGTAATTTTGCTAATGTCTTGATTCTCTGCGACTCGTTTTTCTAAGCCCCGAATATAAGCCCAAGCTGTGTTGATGTAGCTCTCTACAGAAAACAACAGCGTAATATTAACGTTCATGCCCTCGGCTATTACCTGTTCGACTGCCGGCAAACCAGCTTCTGTGCCGGGAATTTTAATCATGAGATTTTCCCGGCCAATTTCTTGGAAATAGCGACGAGCTTCGTTAATTGTCGCTTCAGTGTCGTGGGCGATGGTTGGTGGGACTTCCATACTCACATAACCATCTAGTCTATTCGAGGCTTCATATACGGGGCGCAAAATATCGCAAGCATTGCGGATATCTGCAAAAACTAGGGATTCGTAAATTTTGTAGGTTGGTAATCCAGCTTTGATGCCAGCTTCGATATCAGCATCGTAAATTACATTATCTGCGATCGCTTTTTCAAATATAGCTGGATTGGAAGTAATTCCAGATATACCTTGATTTTCAACCAAGTCTTTCAGTTCACCTGATTGAATAATGTCACGGCTCAAATTATCCATCCAGATACTTTGACCGTATTGCTTAATTTCTAGTAGATGGTTGGTTGCCATAAGTTGATTTTTTCACTCCTGTTGATTGATGTTTCTAAGTGAAGTGGGCAAAACTGATCAAAATTTTGATAGTTACTCTTGAATTTTGGTATTGCCTATCACTTATCGCATCGGCCAGCTGAGGTAATCTTTGATTCACTAACAAAAGTGCTATTGTGTATCCCCAATCCTAAATCACCCTGATTAACTTCTAAATTAATGCCAGATGTTAGTACCGCTGTATGGAAGTCAAAATTTAAAAGAAGCCATTGCGCTGTCTCACCTTCTGCCTGGTTGGTGAGTTTCAACTACTTTGACTTCGCTCAGTACAAGTACGCTCAACTACCGCGTAGTTGAAATACTGCCTCCTGCCTCGTGGTCACTGAGCGCAGCCGTTGGCGAAGCCTATCGTAGAGAAGTGCTACCTTCTCTACTAATGACCATTTTGAATAAAAGACTC
Source organism: Chroococcales cyanobacterium (assembly GCA_038259655.1). Lineage (GTDB taxonomy): Bacteria > Cyanobacteriota > Cyanobacteriia > Cyanobacteriales > Nostocaceae > Halotia. The sequence goes on along the minus strand of JBBSOP010000023.1, from coordinate 17,044 downwards.
CACCTTTGCGACATCCTCTTTGCTACCAATAATCAGAGGTGTGCGTTGATGCAGTTTTTTAGGCACTACATCTAAGATCTTTACTAGTCCTGTGGTAGCGCGACCGCCTGCTTGCTCGATTAACATAGCTAGAGGTGCAGTTTCATAAAGCAAACGCAACTTACCTTCTGGTTTTTGAATTGTGCCTGGGTAGAGAAACACTCCACCTTGAACCAAAATTCTATGAATATCGCTGACCATTGCACCGCTATAGCGAGCTGTATAGCCTTCTGTACGATGGACGTAGCGAATGTATTCTCGAATTGATTCTTCCCACTGCCAAAAGTTACCTTCGTTAACGCTATAAATAGCTCCGTGGTTAGGAATCTGAATATTCTCTTCTGTGAGAATAAATTCTCCTAAGCTGGGATCAAGGACAAATGAGTGGACTCCCTTACCTATAGTATAAACCAGCATTGTACTTGGCCCATACAGGATGTAGCCGGCGGCAATTTGCTTGTGTCCGTTGGTGAGGAGGTCAGTTGCTTTGCGATCGCTATCGTTTCCTTCTTGTTGGCGAATAGCAAAGATCGAACCCAAACTGAGATTAGTATCAGTGTTAGATGAACCATCAATTGGATCATATAACAATGTATAACGACCAATGGGGCAATTTTCTGGTATGTAATAGGGTTCTTCCATTTCCTCAGAAGCTAGGCGACAAACTAAGCCACTTTGCTTAAATACTGAGATAAATACATCATTCGCATAGACATCCATCTTTTTGACGGATTCTCCTTGCACATTGACTTCTCCGGTAAATCCCAGAACCCCTTCCATTAAACCAGCGCGGCTCATGCGACGAGCAACTAGTTTACCAGCAAGGGCAATCCGATTCATCAGCGCACTTAAATCTTGTGCATCTGGCGAAAAACTCTGAAGTTGCTGTAAAACATGACGCGATAAAGTTGTACAATCACGATCTAGGGCTTTGTCTGTAGGTTCGTTCATGGGTAATTCTAATGATTCTGGCGCTTGAGCCATTTTGATGTTCTCCCTAGCGATTGGTTGTCAGTTGTCAGTTGTCAGGCGTTGGTGGGAATTTAGACCCAAAATTTTTGATAACTGTTCACTGTTAAATTGGGCGCGGCAATTTTATAGTTGCTGCTTCTATCTTAGAAAGGTAATTTGATAACTTAGATGTGATTTTAGATAAACTAAAGAAATCAATGTCTTGTAGCTTCCAAATTCAGGGCATAGAATCTATTTTGAGTTCATAACACTGACATAGAAAAAACGACTAGTTGTGAAGTTTGCCTATTACTCACAACTAGTCAATGTAAGTATTATTCGTTATGTTCTGATGTTTGATGATTTCTAGTAAATTGTCGCAATTTATAATTGCAAACTAGAAAACAATCTGCTAATATCGTCTCTCATCTTAATTAAAAATCTTGTTTTTTCCCCCAACTATCTCGTCGGTTATCCTCTCGTGGTTTGGCTTTATTAACTCTCAGTTGACGACCCATCCATTCTGCACCATCTAATTGTGTAATTGCAGCGTCTTCTTGAGCATCTTCATTCATTTCAACAAAAGCAAAGCCACGCATCCGGCCTGTTTCACGGTCAGTAGGTAGTACAACTCTTTTGACCTCGCCATAGTCTGCAAACACGGCTGTTAAGTCTGCTTCAGTAGCACTGTAAGAGAGGTTTCCAACGTAAATAGTCATCTGGAGTCACGTAATTTTCAACTAAAGAGCGATTAGTTCAGCTGGAAACCAGATCTAAACAAATTGCAAATGTTGCATAGTATCTTCTGATTTCCCAATGGCGAATGTTGTAAGACCGCAACCATAATGCTGGTATGAACTTCAACTAAACTGACCATCTGGCTGAACTTACGCATACGCTCATATAATAACTGATTGTGACATTTTTCAAAGTACTAGATTTTACAATCTCTAATAACATAAAATTAGTCACTCTTATATGTTTTATAAATTACAATTTTTTGAATTATTGCGATCGCTGATCAGATTTTGGGTGTGAGATTGTGCAGAAAGCTGAAGTCATAGGCATTGATGTGGGAGGAACGGCGATTAAGCTGGGACGATTCAATCAAGATGGTATTTGCCTGCAATCTTTGCGTGTGGCAACTCCCCAACCGTCGATACCAGAGGCAGTTTTAGCTGTAATGGTAGAGGCGATCGCAGTAATTGATCCAGATGATCAAACTGTTGCCATTGGTGTGGGTACTCCAGGCCCTGCTGATGCAACTGGACGTATTGCCAAAATCGCTATTAACTTGCCCAGATGGCACGATGTTCCTTTGGCAGACTGGTTAGAAACTAAAACTGGTAAACCAACTGTGATTGCTAACGATGCCAACTGTGCGGGATTAGGAGAAGCTTGGTTGGGAGCCGGTCGCGGCTTGCAAAATTTTATCCTGCTGACTTTGGGGACTGGAGTTGGTGGAGCAATTATTATGGGTGGACAACTGTTTACAGGACATCAAGGAGCTGCTGGGGAATTGGGTTTGATTTCTTTCAACCCCAACGGGCCAATTTGTAAAAGTGGTAATCAAGGTTCGTTAGAACAGTATGCTTCGGCGACGGCAATTCACCGCCGTACTGGTAAGGAAGCAGCAGAATTGGGCGCTCTTGCTCAAGCGGGAGATGTCAATACCTTGACATTTTGGCAAGAATATGGTAAAGAATTGGGTATTGGTTTAACTAGTTTGATTTACATTTTGACACCACAGGCGATCGTGATTGGTGGTGGTGTTAGCGCTAGTTTTGAGTTTTTCTTACCAGATGTGAAGGCAGAAATTGAGAAGCGAGTCATGCCTACATCTCGTGTGGGGTTACAAATTTTGCCAGCAGAATTAGGCAACTCGGCGGGAATAGTGGGTGCAGCCAAATTGGCGTGGCAACATTATCTAAAATTGTGAGTGGGACGACGTAATTATTTAGTCTTTTCTTTCACAATTTTTAAGATAAAGAATATCCTGTGGCCTTCTGAATGAATTGCAAAACTTTTTGATATGAGTCTGGATTACTCACAGGATTGATGATAATCGGAATAGTCCCATCAGGCAACCAGAAGGTTATCCTACCATTAGATTCCTGACAAAAAGAACTAATGCAGGTGAGGTTAATGACATATTCATTTTTTTCATACAGAATTTTTACCCAGTAGGCATTCTCTATTTCCAACTCTGTAACGCATTCTAGATAATCCAGCACCTTTTGATAATCTTCTAAGTTACTTTGGGGGTTAATCACAATAGGAATAGCACTATCGGGCAACCAAAAAGTTACCCTGCCATTCTTTTCATAACAAAAAGCATTAACACGGTCGAAATTTACTACATATTCTTTCCTCTCGTAAAGGATTTTCACCCAGTACGCCACAACATCTCCTCAAGTCCGAAGTTTATGAAAGATAGTCACCCTGTAGATCAAAATCTGCTCAAATTCTAAGTTAATGTTGCTGGGCGTTGATTCAAAAATCAAAATAACTTTTTTTTATTTTTAACTTTTTAAGATACCTCCACGGGTGTTTGTAAGCTAGATGTTGGATGAGTACGGGCGATCGCAGCTGACATAAACCCTTTAAATAAAGGATGTGGGTTACTAGGACGCGATTTAAACTCTGGATGAAATTGGCAGGATATAAAGAAAGGATGTTGGGGATATTCCACAATTTCGACTAAGCGTCCGTCAGGAGAAGTACCACTAATAAGATACCCAGAATCTAACAACATCTGGCGATAATTATTGTTGAACTCGTACCGATGACGGTGGCGTTCTTCAACCACTTCTTCTTGATATAGCTTGAAAGCCAGACTGTTGGGGAGGATTTGACAAGGATATTTACCTAGACGCATTGTGCCGCCTAAATCAACCACATCTTGTTGATCTGGTAACAGGTTAATTACTGGATAGTTGGTAGAAGGGTCAAATTCAGAACTATTGGCATTGGCTAGTCCTGCAACGTTTCTAGCCCATTCAATTACAGAACATTGCATTCCTAAGCATAAGCCCAAGAAAGGAATTTGGCGATCGCGAGCATATTTGATCGCGGCGATTTTGCCATCTACTCCTCGAATCCCAAAGCCTCCTGGGACAAGTACACCATCTACACCCGCAAGATAACTTTCAACTGCTTCGGTTTCCAAATCTTCCGAATTTATCCAACGGAGGCGTAAATCTCCATAAGTCGCAATTGCTGCATGACGCAATGCTTCCACAACCGAGAGGTAAGCATCACTTAAGCGGACATATTTGCCAACAATGGCAATTTCTATAGTGTGTTTAGGACTATACAACCGTTCCACCATCGTTTGCCAACGCGTCAGATTTGGTTGGCGCTGTTCCATCTGCAACAATTCCAGCGCTTGCTGTGCCAGTCCTTCCCGTTCCAAAATTAGCGGTACTTCATAGATACTGCTGGCATCTTGGGCAGTAATCACACATTTTTCTGCCACATCGCAAAATTCTGACATTTTATGTTTTAATCCTAGAGGGATCGGGCGATCGCTCCGACAAACTAAAATGTCTGGTTGAATGCCAATTGATCTCAGTTCTTTGACAGAATGCTGGGTTGGCTTGGTTTTCATCTCGCCAGCAGAGGCAATCCACGGCACTAGTGTGACGTGCATATACAGCACATTTTGCCGTCCCACCTCCTTACGTAACTGGCGGATAGCTTCCATAAACGGCAGTGATTCAATATCTCCTACCGTGCCACCAATTTCTGTGATTAATACTTCTGGTTGAGTATCTTTGGCAACTAGCAGTATCCGTTCTTTAATTTCATTGGTGATGTGGGGAATCACCTGTACCGTGCCGCCATTGTAGTCACCGCGACGTTCTTTATTAATTACCGCTTGGTAAATTGAGCCAGTGGTGACACTGTTCAACCGCGACATGGAAGTATCCGTAAAACGTTCGTAATGCCCTAAATCTAAATCTGTTTCAGCACCATCTTGGGTAACAAAAACTTCCCCATGCTGAAAGGGACTCATTGTACCTGGGTCAATATTAATATAGGGGTCGAGTTTTAAAATCGAAACCGAATAATCTCGTGATTTGAGTAAACGTCCCAGGCTTGCTGCTACAATGCCTTTGCCGATACTGGAAACCACACCTCCAGTTACAAAGATAAACTTAGTCATAGTAGTTTGATTTTTTAGCAACTTTTCAAAATACATCTCGTCATTGTGCCACACTCACTGTGGTGAAATCTTTTTGTGCTTTTGCCGTGAAAAAACTTTTAGGATTAGCAATATCAGGCTATATAGTTACCTCCTCCGTAGCATTGGCAGAGTCATCTCTTGTAGTCGTTTTTCCCCAGACAAACTACCAGACAACTGCGGAAAAAATCTTCTTTCTTGGTAGCGCCCCACCGAATGATCAGGTTTTCATCAATGGTAAGTCAATAACCCGCAGCAAGGCCGGTTACTTTTCCCCCAGCTTACCATTGCGCTTAGGAGAGAATCTCTTTACTGTACGTCACCAAAATCAAGAACTTCAGATTAAAGTGATTAGGCTTTCTACTCAGCCTGAGTTACCGCAGGGGTTAGCTTTTGCGAAAGATTCTCTGACTCCAGCCGCCGACATCGCCAGATTGCCAGGGGAACTAATTTGTTTTAAAGCGCTCGCACCCCCTAATGCCAGTGTATCTGTTAACCTGGCTAATCAAACTGTTGCCCTTTTACCCCAACCCCAACAGGCACAATTACCAAGTAATTTTGCAGCTCTCACCGGGCAGAATCGACCGACTGCTCAGTCTAGTGCAGGAAAGTATGAGGGTTGCACTACATTACAACAACTCGCTTCCCCAACCCTGATTTACGGTAACAACATCAACTCAGGTGCTGTTTTCTCAGATGCAAGTAAAGAGGTAGATTTGGGAAAACCTCAATTTAAACTCACACTCAATGGTAAGACGATAACTCAACCTGGGGCTGGTAAAATTCAAATTCTCTCACCCGCACAGTTGCCAGTTGCTGAAGTTGTTGCAGATGCAGGCGTAGCGCGTACTGGCCCTAGTACCGATTATTCTCGGCTGACCCCACTGCCTCAAGGAACAAGGGCAGCAGTTACAGGTAAAGAAGGTGAATGGTTCCGCCTAGACTACGGAGCCTGGATTAATAGTAAAGAGACTCGCATTCTCCCTGGTGCTGTTCCGCCACGCACAGTTATTCGCAGTGTCGGATATCGTCAACTTCCTAGAGCAACGGAGATAGTTTTCCCTTTACAAGTTCCTGTACCCGTTAGCGTGCAACAAGGTGATAAAAATTTCACCGTCACACTTTACAACACTACTGCCCAAACAGACACTATTCGTCTGGATGATGACCCCTTAATTTCTCGTCTAGATTGGCAGCAGGTGGCTCCGGAACAGGTGCAGTACACCTTTAACCTCAAAAAAGCTCAACAGTGGGGATATAAACTGAGATACGACGGTACAACCCTGGTTTTGGCTTTGCGTCATCCGCCGATAATTGGGCGTAAAAACCAAAAGCCTTTATCTGGTATCAAGATTGTACTTGATCCAGGGCATGGTGGTAAAGAATCTGGGGCGAGTGGGCCAACTGGGTATTTAGAAAAAGATGTCAATTTGGCTGTATCGAAGTTGGTAAGGGACAATTTAATCAAGTTAGGAGCAACGGTAGTTATGACTAGAGATACTGATAAAGATCTCTCTCTACCAGAGCGTCAGGCAATTATCAATCAAGAAGAACCTGCGATCGCTTTATCAATACACTACAATTCTTTACCTGATGATGGAGATGCGGAAAACACCAAAGGAGTTGGGACTTTTTGGTATCATCCCCAAGCTCATAATCTTGCTGTATTTATGCAAAACTATCTAGTTAAAAAACTTGGTAGACCTTCTTATGGTGTGTTTTGGAATAATTTAGCTTTGACACGTCCAGCTGCTGCACCGTCGGTACTTTTGGAATTGGGTTTTATGAGCAATCCCAATGAATTTGAATGGGTAACTAACCCCCAAGAACAGAAGAAATTAGCAAAAGCGATCGCCCAAGGAATTACGGAATGGTTTAGCAGTGTGCGGTAAGATTTATAGATAGATTTTGCAAAAATATCTGTAATTATAATGAACCGTAGGCTGCTGATTCCTTTGCTGTTGAGCCTTGGCTTGACGATATTTCTGGCAGTACATTTCATTATTGATCTCAACCAAGTGCATCGCTTGACGATCGCAGCGGGATCGAAACAAGGGGAAAGTTATATTTTAAGTCAGGCGATCGCCCAAGTGATCGCCAAACATGAGCCGAAAATTCAAATCCAACTTCTCGAAACCAAAGGAACTGAAGAAAATATCCAACTACTCGAAGACAATAAAGCGCAACTAGCTACGGCACAATCTGATATTCCCACACTACCCTCAGCCCGATTAATTTGTAATTTATACTCAGACGCATTTCAGCTAATTGTGACTGATAAATCTGGTATCCAGCAAGTTGCAGATCTTAAAGGTAAACGTATTGCTTTACCGCCACAAGGAGGTGGTCAATACCAGTCATTCTGGTTACTGGCTCAACATTATCGGCTTGTACCAAGTGATTTCACATACAAAGCAATGTCAGAAAAAGCAGCTGATACAGCCTTTCGTAACCAACAAGTAGATGCAGTCTTTCGCGTCCGTCCTCCAGGTAATCAATCGATACAAGAACTTGTGCAAAATAGTGGTGGAAGGTTAGTACCAATTGACCAAGCTGCGGCGATGAAAATTAATCAACCGGCTTTTGAACCTGCATTTATCCCTAAAGGAGCTTATCAGGGAAATCCCCCGATTCCAGCTACAGATTTACCGACTGTAACTGTACAGAGAACACTTTTGGCTTCCAAACTAGTCGATGGGGATATTATCCGCCAAGTCACCTCTATTTTGTATGAGTATCGTCAAGAGTTGGCGAGGAAAATGTCTTTAGCAGCAAACATTAGTCCTCCTGAAACAGTAGGCGGGACTGGTTTACCACTCCACAGAGGCGCAACTGCTTACTATGATCGAGAAAAACCTAACTTTATTCAAGAAAATGCCGAGTACATCGGATTAATTCTAACAGTTGTATTACTCTTGGGGTCTTGGTTTTGGCAGTTAAAAGGGCAAATTGAGAAGATCCAAAAAAATCGTGGTGATGACTACAATCAAGATATTGTCCAACTTCTCAAACAAATTGAAACTTGTTCAGATATCAATACTTTAGAAAACATTCGGGCTGATTTGTTAGATAAATTTGAGAAAGTTGTGGAAGCTTTAGACAAAGACCGAATTACCCCAGAATCGTTTCAGTCGTTTACTTTTACTTGGGAAACTGCAATGTCAGCCATGCGCGATCGTAAAATTTGGTTAACAGCAAACACAATCTCTAGCCTTCCATAGAAATCTGTTAAGCATTTAGCATCAATAACCGCCCAAGCGATCGCGTAATCGTGAACAACAAGATCCCCGACTTATTAGATAAGTCGGGGATCTGAACCTCTCAATTTTCACACATAAAATAGGATTGCTATAGCTAAAGGAGAAAACTATGACTACTGCGATCGCTTCGCCTAAAAATATAACCATACTTCAAGGCATTCACTGGGACACCTATCAGAATTTGGTGCGAGATTTGGAGTCGCAACCGGGAATGCGACTAACTTATGATGATGGAATTTTAGAGATTATGATGCCGCTACCGCCACACGAAACTTTTAAGAAACTACTTGGTCGTTTTGTTGAAGTGATGACAGAAGAGATAGGAATTGAAATTCGTAGTTTAGGCTCTACAACTTGGACACGAGAAGACTTACAAAAGGGTTTAGAGCCAGATCAGTGTTATTACATTCAAAATGAGTTAGCTGTGCGCGGCAAAAATGTGATCGATTTGACAATTGATCCGCCTCCAGATTTAGCGATCGAGGTTGATAGTACAAGCAGTTCGATGAATCGCATGGGAATTTATGCGGCGCTGGGAGTACCGGAGGTATGGCGTTTTGATCTAGAGATTTTGACGATTTTAAGTTTGGTGAATGGTGACTATCAATCCCGTGAGATGTCGTTAATGTTGCCGATGTTTAATGCTGCTGTGCTGAGGTCGTTTTTGGAGTTAAGTTTAACGATGGGTGAAACAAGTTTAATTCGTCATGTGCGGCAATGGGTAACAGAGCAGTTGGCACAATCATAAATTGATAGAAAATAGAGTCAGTTTTCATGCCAACCGTGTAAAATCGGCATCGTAAACAACCCCCATGCTAAACCCGTAATTAACCCAAAAGGTGTTACTACGTAATTATTAAAACCCCATAAACCAAAAATTTGCGCTGCCAATTCCAAAGGATAAGCCATCATCAACACACTAGCCAGCGCCGCACCATTCCAGCCATACTGACTTAACCAGTAAAAACCTTTCCCACCAGTTACCCCATAAAGCAGACGAGTCATCAACAAACCCGTGACAGTGCCGTAGCAACGCATACATACAGCCATGATATAAGGTGGCGCTAAATCTAACCCCATATTGGGTTGCGGACATACATGATTACCCATAAAGTAAATAATATCCGCAATCCCCGGTAGCAAAGACACCCCAGACGCAGCCAGAAAAGGAGCAAGCGGGGGGCCGAAAACCATCCCTAACAATAGGAAATCAGCAAACCAACTTACCCAATTAACCTGCAACTCTTCTTTAATAGCGACTCTCGCCATGCTCTTCCTCTGCGCCTCTGCGCCTCTGCGTGAGATTTAACCTACCTTACTTACATAAGGACTTGTCAACTTATCCAACTGCTGAATCAACAGACTAAGGAACAACCCGACATCTGTCACCACACCCACCGATTCTACAGAACCGCGATCGCTTAACTTAGTAACTACAGCTGGATTAATATCCACACAGACCATTTTCACACCAGCAGGTGTCATATTCCCCACTCCAATCGAGTGCAGCATGGATGAGAGCATCAAAATCATCTCCGCACCTTCTATGTGTTGAGCATATTCCTCTTGTGCTTTAATCAAATCCATTTCGGTATCGGGTAAAGGCCCATCATCTCGAATCGAACCAGCTAGCACAAAAGGTACATGATTGTGGATGCACTCATACATCACACCACTTTTAATTACTCCTGCTTCAACAGCTTTGGCAATGCTGCCAAAACGGCGAATGCTATTAATGATCTTGAGGTGATGGCGATGTCCACCACGCACAGCAACGCCCCGCTTCATGTCCACACCAAGGGAAGTACCCATGATATTTTGCTCGATGTCGTGGACTGCGATCGCATTACCACCCAACAGCGCTTGCACGTATCCTTCCCGAATTAATTGCGATAGATGTTCACCGCCGCCAGTATGAATCACTACAGGCCCTGCTGTGACAACTACTTTACCGCCAGCATCCCGAATTTTACGTAATTCCCAAGCCACCTGTTCTACAACTAATTCCACGCGGCGTTCGCTAGAAACTCCCGCGGACATAAAACTAAATTCTTGAGTATTGCGTTGTTCCCGTGATTCTGGTTTGCGGATAGTGCGGATACCTAGCACATCTACAACCACGCGATCGCCTACTTCTAAATCGCGCAAAATTTTACACTTAGCGACTAAACCATTAGTAGTTTGAGAAATTGCGATCGCGCCATCCATGCGCTGATTCTCTACCTTCATCCACTCACCGTTAATTCGCACTTCGGTAGGATAAATCGTACTTACGTAGAAATCATCGGGAGCCACGCCAGCTTGAATCACAGGCTCTAGTTTGGCATCTCGTTCGTCTTGGGGCAAGTCCACAGCACCCAAATCAATCAGCTGGGAGATAATTTCCTCCATCACCTCATGGGATGGTGCTGATACCTTCACCTCAGCGGCTGATGTACTTTGTCGTTGTTCTCCCAAGTTAAACTTCAATACTTGGAAACTGCCGCCAGAATCTATAATCAGATCTAAAGCACGGTTAATTAAACCAGAATCAAGTAAGTGTCCTTCGATGCGAAGAATACGACTTTCTACCGACACATTGGCATGAACTTCTGCCTGTACTGGTTCTGTTACCCGCAAGGTGAGACACTTAGCTGCGCCACCAGCTTTGAGAAATTCGGTCAAAGGCGTTTCAATGACTTCAAAACCAACATCTGCTAAACGTGCTTTTAAAGCATCGCTGGCTTTGTTCATAATCACGATGTTGTCTACATTCACCGTATTACAGGCAAAGTTGACGGCATCGGCTTCGGCAATTGCAATTCGTTTTTCTGGCGCTACTCGCATTTCTATTAAGCGGTTTGAATATGCATCAAAAGCGCCGGGATAGTAAAGCAAATAGCCATTAGCCAGGGGACAAAAGCAAGTATCTAAATGATAGAAGCGCTCATCAATTAATCGTAGAGATAGCACTTCAATATCTAGCCATTTAGCTAAATAAGGGTGAGAATCTAATTCTGAGCGAAAACCGTATCCTGCCCATAACCAGCGTCCTTCTCGGTCGAGGAGTGCGTCTCCTGCGCCTTCAAAGGGCAAATCTTTAGGCAACTCATAAACTGTATAACCATTTTCCTCAAACCATTGTTTGAAGTAAGGTTCTTCTCCTTGACGTTCTTTGTGTAAAAAGCGACTCAGAACAACATTCTCGCCCAGTAGTAAACCAGCATTGGCGGTAAAAACCATGTCTGGCCAACCGTTCTGGGGCGTTACTAAATCTACAATGGCGTGATCTTTGAGGACGTGGTGTAACTTTTGCCACTGTTCGACGGCGCGATCGCGCGAGGACTTGTGAATATTCCCTTCCATCCAAGGATTAATCACATAGTCCACATCGTAATGGTCAGGGGCGCACATCAAAAAGCGAATCCGGGAAGTCATAAAAATTTTAAGAGTGTTTTAGATACTACAAGCCTATTTTGAATACAGATTTTTTGATTTTCCCAATTTTAAATCTGTTACTAACCCTCTACATTTTAATAGTTAAAGGTGGCATAAAGGCTTCGCTTTTCATTCTATTACTCAGAGAGGTACAGTGAGGTGACAAGATGGTCAAATAATCAAAGAGGTAAGGCTGAAAGTGTATATTTTTTTGAGCTTGTACGCCATTCAGTGCTAGTAACTTCAAATGACAGAACTAACAATAACAGTTGAGGATAATCCTGAATTTAAAGATATTCAGGCTGTAATTGGCAATATTCTTGACTACAACAACAATAGCCAGAACCAAAAGGACATAGCGTATCCCCTAGCCGTTTTAATTCGAGATGCTACAGGTGAAATTGTTGGCGGTCTAGTTGGCAAAACACACTGGGGTCGCATTTGTGGGTTTTGGATGCCCTGCGAGGTCAGGGATATGGACGAAAATTGATGCTGAAAGCCGAGCAAACAGCTCAAGAGCGTGGTTGCGCTCATGCTTATCTGGATACTTTCAGTTTTCAAGCCTTGGGCTTTTACGAACGTCTGGGCTATAAAATTTTTGGTGTATTAGAGGATTTCCCTCCCAGTCATCAGAGGTATTTTTTACAAAAACAAATTTAGAGATTATCGTTCGTGTAATTGTTTTTGACTAAATGGAAGCTTTACCCAAAAATTGGGCAGATATCCAAGCTGATACCGTATATCTTTCAATCAGTGGTCTGTTAGTTTCATTTGCAAACCAACAAATCAAGATGGAATCAAAATATGATCATAACGGTAAACATTTAAAAGCTATTGAAAAAGGGCAAGTATCACTATGCGGTAATGTTGGACTGGTTCTTTCCCAAGTAGAAGGCTGCGATTTTAAACCCCAAAGATAAAAGATGTATGATATGGGAAAATCTGACGATTACAACTAAAAATAACCGTCAGATATTTAATAACTAGACTTTACGCCAGATTATGGCTACAAGTGAGGTATTAAGTAAAACTCTCAACACCTCAGACCCTTATAAACCAACCAAAAATTTGTTAGCGTAATCTCAATCCACTCTTTGACTACTACAAATCTTTACCCTTATTAACAGGGTGTATTACCTTTAGCTGCGATGGCGTGTCCAAGGTCCCCAAATCGCACAGGTAATTCCAGGAGTCTGGATATTGACAAACATTGTGTGACCATCCGGTGAGAAGCAAGCACCAGCAAATTCACTGCCGTTAATAGCATTTGCTGCAAATCGATACAATTCACCTTGCTGGTTAACGCCGATAACATATTCAGTGTTGCTACCATCTTCGCAGAGGAAAAGATCTCCAAACGGAGCCACAGTAATGTTATCGGGGAAATTCAGTATATCTTCAGCGGGAGACTCCACGACTAGGGTGATAGTATCATTCTTGGGGTCATAAGCAAAAACCTGTCCTTGTCCTGCGTTGCCGCCACTAGTACAAGTAAAGTAGACTAAGCCGTTACCATACCAACAACCTTCACCCCGTGAAAAGATGGCTGCACCTTTATTTTGCCCCTGAGTTCTTACAGCAGTAGTGGAGCTATTAGTAGCAGGATCAACAGTATCAATTGTCACCCACTGAACTGGCAGTGGTTGGTTTTTATATTGAAGAAAATTGGTGCGAGTATTAACTCTAAACATTCCGTCAATGGCTAACGCTTCAAGTACTCCACCACTTCGGAGGTTGCCATATTCATTAGGACGGAAGCGATAGAAGCAACTGTTGCCGTCGTCTTCAGTTTGATAGACCCATCCAGTTTTTGGGTCAACTGCGACGGCTTCATGATTAAAGCGACCCATTGCTATGAGGGGAATTGGTTCGGCAACTTTAATATCATCTGTTACCGGAACTTCAAAGTTATAACCATGCTTTTTGGTAGCTCCACCACTTCCAGGAAGAGTTAGATTCTCTTCACAACTAACCCAAGAACCCCAAGGAGTTGGCCCACCAGCACAGTTACGAATAGTCCCCGCTAGAGAAACAGAATGTTGTCTTACCCGACGGTTAGGGCCAACAATTATTGTTGTTGTACCTCCCCCAATCTGGTCATATACATATTCGGGAGATGCAATAGCACCATTAGCAGTCGGATTTAACTCATGGTTTCGTACCAGAATTGTAGTGTTTTTAGGACCAGAGAAAGCAGCCATGCCATCATGATTACTGGGAACTCTGTTCCCATCATCCATAGGTTGACCTGTATAAGATATTGCGGTGTAGTTAAATCCGGGCGGAAGTTCTAGTAAGGGAGTGGTTCCTAAGTTAAATCCATCCAGAACAATACCACCAAGTTCATCTGCATTTTCTGGCAGTTTTGCTTTTAATGAACCATAACCAACTCCTCGTACAACTTGACCACGAGCAGCCTTTGCATATAAAGCTTCTAAGGGCGAAAGCATTGAGACACTGGCTGCGCTAGCACCGGCTAATGAGAGAAATCTACGTCTTGAAAATGCCATTCTGCTTAATCTTTTTTTCTTGAAAATGTAGCGATTAAGTGAAAATTATTTGGTTCAGATTAAGCTTAGATAATGGCTAGTTTAACCACGGGTTATTTAAATAATACCAATTCCAAAAATGTTGGCGATACAAGGTTGGGTTGATGAACGAAACCCAACATTTTCAGAGCTAAATATATTTTTGGATAGATTAAAAGATGCTCCCCCAGATTTTGCTTGTCCTGACTCAGCATTATCTTGGAACAGGGACTTGATTAATTACTGATGCAATTACCGCATCAATTTGTAAACCATCCAACATTGCTTCTGGTTTGAGAATCAGGCGATGACGCAGTAATGGAGATGCCACAGCTTTAATATCATCTGGTGTGACAAAATCTCTGCCCGCTAACCACGCCATTGCTTGAGATGTCTGCAACCAAGCACCAGCTGCACGCGGTGACGCACCCAAAGTTAAATCAGGATATTGACGCGATGTTCTGACCAATGCTAAAAGATAATCAACGATCGCTTCTGATACTTTAACTTTCTTGACTGCTTGTCGTGCCTGTAAAATTTCGCCTACTGTTGCTACTGCTCGCAAACTGCTAATATCTAAACGACGTGCAGCAAAACCTGCTTGACGATTGAGTAACATTTGCTTTTCGGCAGCTTGGTCGGGGTAATCTACTACTAGTTTGAATAAGAATCTATCTAATTGTGCTTCTGGTAAGGGATAAGTACCTTCAAATTCCAGGGGGTTTTGGGTTGCAATTACCCAAAATAAATCTGGTAAAGGTAAACTTTCACCATCCAACGTTACTTGCATCTCTTCCATTGCTTCTAGCAGCGCCGCTTGTGTTTTGGGAGGAGTGCGGTTAATTTCGTCTGCTAGTAACACTTCGGTAAATACTGGCCCTTTTTTCAAGGTAAAACTGCGGCTATTCAAATCAAAAATATTTGTACCAGTAATATCTGACGGTAAAACATCTGGCGTTAGTTGAATCCGGCGAAAATCTGCTTGAATTAACTGTGCCAACACTTTCACTAAAAGGGTTTTACCAGTTCCCGGTACTCCTTCTAAAATTACGTGTCCACCTGCTAACAGCGCTACCAAAAACTGCTGTATCAGGTGGGATTGTCCAACAACTACTTTATTAAGACCTTGACCGAGGCGAATGAAAACAGGATGGGTTTCGCTCATATTTTTTATTCATCATCTCACGCATAACCGCTAAGAGGCTAAAAGATACTTTTTATTTAGCTTCTTTGCGTGAAACTACAAGTGCCGACGCACAATTTGCCATTTCCCCAACCAGCTTAACAGGTCTGGTTCACTGATGCGGTGTTTTCGAGATTGTAATTTTAATACAGCATCTAGTTCTGCTGCACTTTTGCCTGTCTTTTCTACCCAACGGTTAATTAAAGTTTGATGTTCGATGGGAATTTGCCCCAATCCCAAGGCTTTTTGCAGTTGTAATTGTTCTTCTTTACCCACCATCTCAACCACAAAATCATTAGATTCAGCTTTCTGTAAGACTCCTGCTAAAGCTTGGATATATGCTTCGCTATTATCTACAACTGGTGTTTCTAAAGCTACTGGCTTCCCAAAGCGGCGATTTTGCGCCCAAATTAAGACTAATAGCAAAACGCCTACCTGCACCAATATCGGCAACACAGGAGTTTTAATAAAATAATTCAGTAAGTTTCCTTGGCCTTCAGTTTGCCTAACATCGGCATCTTTGTAACCGTGGATGTATTCATCTACAAATACAGGCTGATTTTTATTAGTAACTAAACTTGCCAAGTATTGAAAATTACTTAAATTATCTTGGTAGGCATTGGCAGCAAGATAGCGAGTAGTAGAAAAAATTACTTTTCCTTGATCATACTTTTTTTCCCAGACAATAGCCCCAAAGCGATCGCCTAAAGCAACTGCCTGGGTGTTAGCCTTGGTATAACGCCGTCTAGTCGCAATTTTGACATCACCAAAAGACGATTTTTGCATAGTATTAAAATCTGCGGCTGTTACCTGACGATTCACTCCTAAAATTATTAAAGTATTGCCTTTTTCGACCCATTCTTGTTCTTCACGAGCTAGCATCGGTGGTCTGATAATGCTGTATACCTGGAGAAGAGTGACAGGACT
Organism: Chroococcales cyanobacterium; assembly: GCA_038259655.1. Classification (GTDB taxonomy): domain Bacteria; phylum Cyanobacteriota; class Cyanobacteriia; order Cyanobacteriales; family Nostocaceae; genus Halotia. Next base: position 553 of record JBBSOP010000023.1, on the reverse strand, counting down.
TTGTTCTTTTTTCAGTTCGCTAAAAGGTTTTTGCCAACGCTGAATATTAGTTCCTTGTTTTTGCATAAAAGCATACCAAGCACCATAGCCATCAGGAGCGCGATTATAAGTAGAGCCATTATTGATTTTGCTGCTATTAGGAGCTGCAATCAAGGTAAGTAAAATTATTACACTTAAAGCGATCGCTCCTAGCCAAGCAATCCGGTTTGAGCGTTTCATTCTGGAGAAATCTCTCGATAGGCTTGCCGACACTGTTCATAATTTTCTGGCAAAATTTCACTATCGCCAAAACATAATTGCTCGTGGGTAGTAATCAAAGTTTCATAAGGCTGCATCGAAGTCACAGTTGATTGCAGCAATTGTAGATATTCGCCATCTGTACGGCTGGGTTTGTGAATGATCAACTTGGTATCATGCAAATGTTGCAATATTGCCAAATAAAGACAACGGCAAGCTTCACGGTAGTTTCCTTGACGATAAAGTTGTTGCGATCGCTCCAACAAAAGTGCTACAGATGTATCATCAAAGCGACTTGTAGTTTGAGAATTGGCAG
>JBBSOP010000022.1:0-19176 GCA_038259655.1 Chroococcales cyanobacterium | reverse complement strand
TCCTACCCCATCTACAGGTAAACTTTGTACTTTTTCTACTAAGCTGGGCTGACTCAGATTAACCAACAGCTGGGTAGCAATCATGGGTAGGTTAGGAATAATAACAGAATGAGACGATGGAGTTATCAAGTGATGAAATTCCTGATTCTCCAACTCTTTTTCTTTGTCTTTTTGAATACGATAAACTTCACCCCTATCACCGTCTAAGAGCAGTCGTTCGCCGTTTTGGATAAGGATTGTAGCATCTGTGGCACTCACCACTGAAGGTATACCGAGTTCTCTAGCCAAAATTGCAGCATGGCTAGTCAATCCTCCTTGCTGAGTAACGATACCAGCAACTCCTTGTAATAATGGCAACCAATCAGGTGTTAGTACTTTAACTACTAAAATTACTCCTTTAGGGAGGTGTTCTGGTTTGTGTTGGGAATTGGCAATTACACAAGCCGTTGCTGTGACGCGTCCCCCTGCGGCTCCTAGTCCTTTAATAAACTGTAAATCGGAAATTGCAGATTGGGAACTACTGACTTGTGTTAAGTAGAGCTTGGGGGCTGAGTCTGACTCAGAAATAGTCCACTCAACGGTAAAATGTTTACCTAATTCACTCACAAGTTGATTCCCCAGAGTGGCTAATTGTTGCAGCTGTTCTTCTTGTAAAGCGTATTGTTTTTGTTGAGCTTCTTCAAGTATATAAGCTGATATACCAGTGTTATCTGCTATCAATACTGACCTGACTATAGATTGTGAATCTACAGGCATATCGTTATCACAACGATAAGCTAGCATTTTGTTGCCTAAATGGCGCTCTAATACAACTCCTGTATCGTGTTGCAGATAGTATGTATCTGGTAGCACATCGCCTTCGGCGATCGCAATTCCTAATCCCCAAGTCGCCTCTATTTTCCACCCTGAAGAGTTGGCATTGAGTAAACCGCTAGCGATCGCATTTTGTACTGGTTGTACTAATACTGCTAAGTTAATTTGTTGTAAGCTAACTCCCAATCGCTGCCAATATAGTAAGCTTCTAGCACGAAATAGCTGGCTCCAAGTGTGCTTTAATGCTTTGGCGATCGCTTCTTCGTTACAGTAGCAAAATATTGACTCTAGTAACCCAGATGCATTCCCCGTCCCTTGCATCATTGTTGATAATGCTAATGTTGGTCGCAAAACCAGATAATTAGTTTCCCATTCTTTTGTCGCCTGAAAAATAGCGCTTACCCACTGTGATGGTACAGTCGCTGCCATGATTTCTTGACGCAAACGACCTGCTACTTGTTGAAGTTGCCGCCAATTAGCCACATCCAGGTGCAAAGAAGAATAGGGTAAATCTGCAACTAATGACTCTGAACTGTTGAGAGTTTCTAGGAATTGTCGTAAAACTTCTGCTGAAACTACAAAACCAGGTATCACTGGGTAGCCACGCTGCATGATTCTGCTCAAGTAAAATGCTTTGTCACCTACTTTGGCGCGGTCTTGCAGTTTAATTTGATCAAGCCAGTAGAGTTTATCCACTCAGTTTCTTGGTTATCAGTTGTAATAATCCCGCTATTAGTAAAGATAATTAATGTTGACATAAATTATAAATTAAATCTGATCTGACTGAATAAAAATAATATCTTGCTGAGCAAGCTAGCAAACAAATATAAAAGATTGTTGTATAACTATAAAATTATTGTTGAACATTTTCCTTCAGTAGCATGTAGGAAATTTATTAAAACTTAAATCAAAATATTTTTTGAGAATATTTAGATCTACATTAATTGATAGTATAGTACATAGTATTTTTTCCTGGTGACAAATTGTCAAACACTTACTATCTTGCACCCGATGATTTGTTAAATATCATATTTAGGCTGTGCCTTGCTTTACTGATAGGGTCAATTATTGGCATAGAACGTGAAGTTAGAAATAAGCCAGCAGGTTTAAGAACCCACATGTTAGTATGTCTTGGTTCTGCTGTGTTTGTTCTCATACCTTTACAAATAGTTTTGCTACAACCAAGTTCTGATGCTCTCAGCCGCGTGATTCAGGGTATTGCAGCTGGGGTAGGATTTCTTGGGGCTGGAGAAATTGTCAGCGAATCTTCCAAAACATCACAGCGACTAAAAATTCACGGACTCACATCAGCTGCATCTATTTGGGTTTCTGCTGGTTTGGGAATTGCCGCTGGGTTAGGTTTATGGCAATTAGGATTAATTGGTGCTGGGTTAACTTTTATAGTTCTCAACTTGTTTAAAAGATTAGAAGATATCTAGTTAATGGTCGCTAACTAAATAATGCTAATGCTTGGGCAAAAATTGCCTCTTGTGACCTAGTTTCTAATATTGATTTAACTAGATAAATGAACTCTATATCTGATTTTTGATCGTTCTCAATTGTTTTGCTAGCTGCATAAAAACTCACATCATCAATACATAATTCGTTAGTAGTACCTGTTTGTAATTCTGGTTTTCTTTTATCCCACGAAATAGATTTACCGCGAAATGTAAATTGAAACCATGAAATTTGATCATTGTTAAATTCAAAGAAGACATCAAAATACGGTTCTTCGCCTTGAAACCAAATTCTTGTGTTACCTTCTTTGTTACCTTGTTTTAGTGATTTTTGCTCAATTTCCCGTAATGATGCACCTAGTAATGCAATCTCATTTTGATCTAAGATGTGGTTTTTTTGGGGCATGGGGCATCCCTTTGGGAATTAAAAATGAAAAATGAAAAATGAAAAATGAAATTGAATTAATTTTTAATTGGGTATGGGGCATGGGGAAGATCAAGCATTTTCTTTCTTGTACCCTTATACCCACTCATGATGATAGTTTTCCTGCATTCACAAGAATAATTTGAGAAGAGTTTAACCACTGGGAGTCAAAAGAACTTAGGTGAGTGGTAGTAATCAAGGTTTGAAAACGGTCTTGAATGGCATCGAGTAATTGATTTTGACGAGATGGATCTAACTCGGCTAAAACGTCATCTAGTAAGAGTAATGGAGGCTCCTTGACGACTTCTTCAATTAATTGCAATTCTGCTAATTTTAAGGCTAGTACCAAAGTTCGTTGCTGACCCTGAGAACCATACTGACGAGCAGGTGTTTGGTTAATTGTCAATTCTACTTCGTCTCGATGGGGGCCGACAAGGGTAGTGCCTCGGTACATTTCGGCAACAGCTCGCTGTTGAATTTTGGTCAAAAAAGCTAGCTGTACTTCTTCTGGATAGTTTTGTGTTAACGGAACACTAGGCACATAATTGATTTGTAAAACTTCTGTACTGCCGCTAATATTAGCGTGCCAAGTGGCAGCAATAGGAGCAAGTCTTTGAATGGCGCGATCGCGTCTTCTAATTACTTTTGTTCCTGTGGTCGCTAACTGTGCATCCCACACAGCTAATTGTTCTAAATTTTGAGTACTAGAAGCTGAATCTTGAGCTTGTTTTAAAAAGGCATTACGTTGGCGTAATACCTGATTATACTGCTGCAAAATGTGAGCATAAATAGGTTCAAGTTGAATTAGCAAGGTATCTAACCAGTTGCGGCGATTATCAGGGCCACCGCGGACTAAATCTAAATCCAAGCTGGAAAACTGCACCGCATTAAGGACACCGAGAAAATCCATTTGTCGCCGCACAGATTCACCATTAAGAGCAACACTGCGGCGACCATTACGACGGAGAGTTAAGGTTAAGTCGCTGATGCCATTTTGTCGCTCTAGGGTGGCTTGAATTTGAGAGACAGGTTCCCCTTCTTTAATTAAATCGCGATCGCGTGCCATGCGATGCGATCGCAATGTTGCTAGCAACTCTACAGCCTCTAACAAGTTAGACTTTCCCTGAGCGTTATTGCCTACCAAAATTGTTTTAGCAGCAGTAAACTCAACCTTTTGCTCTTGGTAATTACGAAATTGTCGGAGATGTAGGGTTTTGAGATACATGAGTGAGTGTGGGTAGTAGCCGTCCTCTGCGTCGCTATGGTTAGAATTTATAAACCAAAAAGGCACAGCGAAAAGTTATCAAGAGGGTTTCCCTCTGTAATAAACTTTTCAAGACAAAGAACACAGAGTTAAGAGATTAAAGAGCTTCCTCATCCCTTTTATGTTTTACTTCACACGCTTTTCTTGCCGATAATGCGTAAGAATAGCTTTTCTAACTCAATCCACACAAACATCAAAGCGCTAAAGCCAATACAAATTGCCAACTCTGTCGGAGGTAGCCAGTGTGTACCAAAGAAATCTCTCAGGGGGGGAACGTAAATCAGCATCAACTGCAAAATCGTTGTCACAATTACAGCCGCTAACACAAAGATATTGGAGAAGGGATTCATTTCGATAGTCAGCCTGTTATTGGAGCGAATGGCGATCGCGTGACCCATTTGGGCAATACACAATGAAGTAAATACCATTGTCTTCCAACGTTCTGGACTTAATCCTGGCCCCACTACCGTCTGAGAATGATGGTATGCCCATTCCATCAAAATAATCGTGATGATCGCAAAGATAATTCCAATCCGAATTATGTAAGAACCCAGACCCCTGGCAAAAATACTTTCACGGGGACTAAAAGGCGGACGCTGCATTACGTCTGGTTCTGGTGGTTCTACAGCTAATGCCAAAGCTGGTAAACCATCTGTAACTAAGTTCATCCACAGAATTTGCAGTGGAGTTAAAGGAACGCCTCCCAATCCTAAAAGTGGGGCTGCGGCGATGGTGAGAACTTCGCCAATGTTACTACCCAAAATGTATTTAATGAAGCGGCGAATGTTGGTGTAGACGACTCTGCCTTCTTTGGTAGCGGCGACAATCGTAGCGAAGTTGTCATCTAGTAACACCATGTCACTGGCTTCTTTACTAACATCAGTGCCAGTGATACCCATTGCAATCCCAATATCAGCTTGTTTTAAAGCTGGGGCATCGTTGACACCATCGCCTGTCATGGCGACAAATCGACCCCGGCGTTGCAGTGCTTGGACAATTCTGAGTTTGTGTTCTGGGGCAACCCTGGCATAGATGCTTACCAAGTCAACATTTTCTTCTAGTTCTTGGTCACTCATCCGTTGTAATTGTTGACCTGTGATGACTGTATCACCTTCTTGGGCGATTCCCAAATCAACAGCGATCGCTCGTGCCGTTAGTTGATGATCACCAGTAATCATCACTGGACGCATACCTGCTTCACGAGACTCTTCGACTGCTGCCCTTACCTCTGGACGTGGGGCATCTAGCATTCCCACTAGTCCTAGCCACACCAAATTTTGCTCAGAAGTTTCATCTGACCCTTCTGGCGGAATCTCTGCTAAAGGTTTGTAAGCGAAACCGAGTACCCGCAAACCTTTACTCGCCATTTGGTCATTTGCTGCCAAAATTTTAGCGCGCTGTGCTTCATTTAAAGGAGCTGAGTTAGTACCCAAATAACTTGCAGTAGAACGTGCCAAAATTAACTCTGGTGAACCTTTGGTAAACATTAAATAAGGTTCAGAATTTACAAAACCTGCGATCGCAGGGTCAACAGCTGTGGATGGTTCACCTGTGGCTATTGCTTCTACCTGAGCAATGACGCTCATACGTTTGCGTTCTGAAGAAAAGGGAAATTCACTAACACGGGGTAACTTACTGTTCCACTGGTCTTTTTCAATACCTGCTTTTCCTGCCAAGGTAACTAATGCGCCCTCTGTGGGATCTCCTAAAATTGCCCATTCACCTTTTTCTTTTTGCAGCACCGCATCATTACAAACAGCACAGGCGACTAACAAAGCTGGAATTTCTGGATGTTCTTCTACGGGAATTTTTTGCTCGCTTAATTGAAAATCCCCTGTAGGAGCATAACCTTCACCTGTAACCCGAAAAGCATGGTCATTGGTGTAAACTGACTGCACGACCATTTTGTTCTGAGTCAGAGTGCCAGTTTTATCAGAACAAATGGTGGTTACAGAACCTAATGTTTCTACTGCTGGCAATTTGCGAATTAAGGCGTTGTGACGCACCATCCGCTGAGTTCCCAATGCTAGGGTGACAGTTATTACAGCGGGTAAACCTTCTGGGACTACCGCCACTGCCATACTCAAGGATACTTCCAACAAATCTTGGATGTTACTAAAACCTCTGGCTTGGATGACACCACCGACGACAACGATCGCTACTAAAATCAAAGAACCAGTAACTAGGACATTACCTAGTTGAGTCATGCGCTGCTGTAAAGGGGTAGGTTCAGTTTCCACTGCCTGTAACATGGCAGCAATTTTGCCTAATTCGGTTGTCATGCCAGTGTTAGTCACAAGTACCTTAGCGCGTCCTTGGACTACTTCAGTACCTTGAAAGACCAAATTAACGCGATCGCCTAATGATGCATCTTCAGGCAATAATAGAGTTGCTTGTTTGTTGACAGCTTCCGCTTCCCCAGTCAGTGCCGATTCTCGGATTTGTAAATTAGATTGTTCAATTAAACGGCCATCTGCGGCAACTTGCATCCCAGCTTCTAGCAGCATCACATCGCCTGGAACTAATTCTTTAGCTGCTATTTCTTCTAATTTGCCACCACGGAGGACTCGCACTAAGGGAGAGGTGAGTTTTTTCAGTGCTGCTAAAGCTTTCTCGGCTCGGCTTTCTTGCACATAGCCGAGGATACCATTGAGAATGACAATCGCCATAATTGCGATCGTGTCTTTAAATGGCACTTCACCGGGTTTTAAATCACCTGCTTGCAAAGCTAAAAAATCTAAAAACCCAGAAATTAGAGCTACGCCAATCAGCATCAATAACATAATGTTCTTGAACTGATCGAGCAAAATTTCCCAAGTGCTGCGCCCGCCATGTTCTTCTAATTCATTGGGGCCGTATTTTTGGAAATGTTGTTCAACTTTTGGGGATGTTAAGCCACTGTCTGCATTACTATCAAGCAGGTCTAGCGCTTTATTAATTTCCAAACTATGCCACATAGCAGCACCTTCAGGCAGAGAGTTAGCAGACATCGTGTTAGGTTACAGGAAATACTTACAAAATTCGATCATAATTTAGTGATGTCTGGAAAAACATCAACTAAAGTTACATTACGCCGATAATTAAACTGTATAAGTGTAAATGTAATTCTTGATAATTGCCAAATTTCTGATTTAGTCTGTGAGTATTATTTCTTATAAGGTAGTTTTTCCCAATACACTGTACTGAAATTTTTAATTTTACATTTTTAATTTTTAATTGATTTGACCCGCGTAGCGTAAATTAATCCTATGGGGTGCTAAACCATTGAACAAATAAGCTTAATATAAGTTTTGCACTCCCTAGTTTGACTGCTAGCCAGATGTTTGGGCAAAGGACAATTCGACCGCTTACCGCTGCTACCCTGAGTGGCATTGCTTTTATCAAAGATACGCTGATTGCGATTGATAGTATTAAAGGGCATCTTTTAGAGATTGATCCCATTTCTGACAACAGCAAAATTCTCAATCCTCACCAAGTTAGAGAATTTAGCGATGTCACTGGTTTAGCTGTGTGGGAAGATACCCTGTGGGTAACTCGTGAAAATAGTGTTTATTTGTCTAAGCTTTCGTCTTTAGGACTGGAGCATTTTACCACCTTGCCTTATCCTGCTGATGGGGTTGCAGTTTGGGAATCAACAGTATACATTAGCTGTCAAAAACTGGGCTATATTCTAGTTTATGACCTCAATACGCGTAAAGAAATTACTAAGTTTTATGCACCAGGGGTAGGTGTAGAAAATTTGGTAGTCAGTCAAGAAGTTCTTTGGGTTTGCGATCGCACCGAACAAACAGTTTATTCTGTGGATAGGGCGACTGGAGAAATTAATTTTAGCGTCCTCACACCCTTTGCATCTCCTACAGGCATCGCTTTACATAAAGATGCCGAAACAGGGGCAGAAAACCTCTACATTGCATACTCTTCCGAGGAGCCGTATATCAGGGATAATCCGAATGCTGATCCTAATCATGAATTAACATACCGCGATCGCACTTTTATTCATCCTCTGTATTATCATTACCAGCCAGATAAACACTACGCTCTCTCCAACGGCTACTTAATTGAAATGTCTTACGCCGAGGAAATTGCCCCCTTAGAAGAGGTTTATTTACCAGATGTAGAATGGCGTATCGCCCTACCATCAGAAACTGAGCGCCAAAAGCTCAAACACATTGAACCGATTGGTATACCATTTACCGAAGAAGTAATCGATGGGCAACGGGTAGCAGTATTTAAATTTGATGCCCTGACTCCAGGCGAACGGCATATATTTGGCTGGAAAGCTTTGTTAGAAGTTCGAGGCATTAAATATCGCATCACACCCAGAGATGTAGAAGATATTCCCGAACAATCACCAGAATTTCAAACTCGTTATTTAGTAGACGATGATGATTTAGCAATGGATACTCCCATTGTCCGTCGTGCTGCCGAGGATGCAGTTGGTTCAGAGACAAATCTGTTGCGGAAAATGTACAGTATCCGCAACTACGTCTACGACGAATTATCTTATGGAATTAAGCCCCACATTGACACCCCAGATATTGTTTTAGAACGGGGTATAGGCTCTTGTGGTGAGTATGTGGGTGTTTTACTAGCTTTATGTCGTTTAAATAACATTCCTTGTCGCACTGTAGGTAGATATAAATGTCCTCCCAGTGGAGAACAGCAAAATGTACCTTTACAACCAGATTTTAATCATGTTTGGCTGGAGTTTTACATCCCTGGTTTTGGTTGGTTGCCAATGGAGTCTAATCCTGATGACGTAGGGAATAATGGTCCATATCCGACACGCTTTTTTATGGGCTTATGCTGGTATCACATTGAAATCGGTAAAGGTATATCCTTTGAAACTTTAATAAGTCAAGGTGCAAGACTCACCAAAGAAAATATCCCACTAGGAGATTTGGCAATTAATCACATCCGGTTTACGATTCTCAAAGAATTACCACCTTTTTAAACTTTGCCAGGACTTACGCAAAATTATGGAAAAACGTAGACGCGTTCGCGTAGCGTCTCGTAGAGAAGCGGCTTGCCGCAGGCTACCGCTAAGGACACTAAGGACACAAAGTTAAGAGGATTTCACAGAGTTATTGCGTAAGTCCTATAATTTTTAATTTTTAATTTTCAATTTTTAATTCCCAAAGGGATGCCCCATGCCCCTAAACATTAGTTCTTAAACTTGGCATTGGGTATGATTGAGTTGGCTGGTACGAAAAATCACAAATTGACTGAAATGGACAAAAGCGACAGTGATTTCCGGGATTAGGCGGAAAAATCTTGCTGAAATTACTAGTTTCTTCTTGATATTTCTGTAAGTCGTGCTGGTGCTTGTGGGCAATATTAGCCAACTCAAATTTTAAAGATTCTAATTCGCCATTGTTGATGCTAATCAAATCTGACTTTTTACACAGTTCTAAATTGTAAAATGATGCTACAGCTTCGCGCCCAGGATAAAGATAACGAGCCGCCAGTAAATAAACTAATGCCTGTCTTTGGTCAAAAGCGGATTTACCAGTCTTAAAATCTAAAATATGCAAAGTGCGATCGCTTTCAATAAAAACGCAGTCCATAGCCGCATACAAGCGGAAACAATAATCTTCTTGTTCCACTAAAATCGGTTTGGGGAAGCCTTCATCGCCCGGAGTTAGTTGGACAATGTTTTTACCCAACAGCAACGGATCATCATGATATTTTTGCAAAATTTGCAATACGCGCTGTTGCACTTGTTCAGTAGATTTGCTTAATTTTAGTAGCTGTGCAACTTGTTCTACCCCATCTGATTGGTGCAACAGATGTCTATGATGATGAAATTCATAAACGCCTTTTTGGGCAAGTATCCCAATTCGTTGAGGTGCAGTCGCCTGTCCTAATAGTGCTTTAACTTCTGGTTCATGTTGACGCGCTTTGATAAACCCCCGTCTCATCTGGCAATGCCAGCGTTCTTGCCCTCTAGCTGGGGCAACTAAAGACCAAAGGTGATAACTGGCAAAAGGTCGATCGGGGGTTGACATTGCTAAATAGCAGTAAGGGAAGTCACAGTTGAGACATTTGCTTTGCGGGAGCTTCCTAATAGCATTGAAAGAAAGTGATAAAAATGAGCGTTAGTAGAAATTCCAGCAAAATGAAAGTTTGGCACTAACGAGCAAAGAGGGATTATTGCTGACGAATATTACTTTTCCTGATGTACGGAAAGTAATAACAGCGATCGCAAGTTACATCGAAACAGCCTATACAAAAGATAGACCAGTTCTTATTGCCTACGATACTCGCTTTTTAGCTGACCAGTTGCCCGTACAACGGCTCAAGTCTTTGCAGATTGAGGAGGGGATGTAATAATTACTGATCGGGATTTCCCCCTATCAGTCTTGCCTACAACGCCCGTTACCTAAATTCCGCTAGGACATTGATGTTTACTGCCAGCCATAATCTAACTCCTGACTGTGGGATTAAATATATCTCTGATCATGCAGACTCTGCCACTCCAGAGATTACTGATACTATTGTGGCAAATATTAAAAGTGCATCAAATCAGTTGCCCAGTCGCAGCCCATCAGGTTCAATTGGTACGTGTTTATTAGCAATCAACTCTCCCCAACAACTCACCAAAGTTGCTCAAGAGATGGAAAGTATGATTGCTAAACTAGAGGTATTAGCAGTTTAATTTAGTCAGATTTAGGAGTTTTTTAGTTAATAATTCTTAACTTTTATCAAAGCATGAAAACCTTAGCTCCTTTTTTGACATCTTTAGTAGTAGCAATTTGGGTAGTGGCGATCGCAATTATTTCAGTCCAAAATGCTACACCAGTATCGTTAAAATTCTTAACATTCCAATCGGTTCAAATACCAATGGGTTTAGTGCTGGCTTTTAGTGCTGGCATTGGGTTGATTGGCATGGCAGTATTACAACCGCTATGGGGTTTAGCCGGTTCTCGGCGGAGTAATTCTCGATTTGAAGAGGATGCCGAGTTTTTTGTCGATGATGAAGATTTTTGAGGTTGAGTAAAATTTTAATCTGGATAACGTTTTGATGTGTGGAGAACCCGAAGAATTTCTACAGACTCTTCTTTGACTCGGTAAATAATAATATAAGGTGTGTTAGAGATCACAAGTTCCCTTGTCCCTTCTATGCGTCCAGGTCGCCCTATAAAAGGATAATTCTCAAGTTGACTTGCAGCACTTTGAATCTTAAATATTACTTCCTGTGCTGCTTGTGGATTTTCTTTAAGGATGTAGCTATGAGCTTGTTCCAAATTACCAAGCGCACGACGCAGCCACCTAATCTGCATTGGTGAGTCTTACAAAAGTTGCCTTTACTTCTACATCACTTGCAAAATCTCCAGCATCTGCTTCAGCAATTCCCTTTTGAATTTCCTCTATTTGCCACTGATGCATCTCTAGATAAGCGTCTATTGCCTCATTCAAGACATAGCTGCGATCACGGTTTATTCCTGCTGCGATCGCATCAAGTGCAGCTTTCTGTTCGCTAGCTATCCGAAATGTAATATTTTCTTTGCTCATTGTCTCATTCAACTCCAATTGTATTGCATAGTATAACATTGCAATACAACGCAAGGCATCGTTGTGTTGTGATGCATTGCGTGAGTATATTCAGCAGCGGCGTGAACCTTTAAAAGAAATATTACGGCGAGTATTGAACTTGAACGTATCGGAAAATGATAAGAAAAAAAGCCTGTATAAGTAGGCTTTTTTAGTACTTTGAGAAGGTACTGATGTTGTTATAAAATCAAAATGTCCATTCGTGGTCTGGATCATCTAAGGCAGCACGAACAGAAGCTAAATTTGCAAGGTCTTTAAATGGGCTAGATTTAGCTATTTCTGTAATTGAGTTTAAGGTAAGAGCTAGTTGGTCATTATTGCCAGATGCGATCGCACTATCCACAACAGCAAACAAAGAACGAAAGTTTTCTGCACGTTCATCAAAAGAGCGATTTAGATACGCCATTAGCAACTCTCGCTGGGCGTTAATCTTGGTGATTGTTTCGTTTTCCCAAGCATCAATCTGTCGACGCTTTGTCTGTTCATATTCGGCAATTTTCAGGTAATCAGTGTAAGCCAAAACCATCTGCTGTAAACATTCAGCAGGATTGATAGGTTCGTTGACTAATATTTTAGTAACTTTCTTTGCTGACATTCCTAATTACCTCCCAAAGTCCGATACTTGGCTTGGATACTCGCAGTAATAGGGTTCAACTGCCCTTCACCATCTAGAACAGGAGTTTTCATGATTTCTGCAAGTGCTTTAATTAGAAGCGCTACCTCTTGAAATTTGCTAGCATCCCTGTTTTTATTAAATGATGGCAAAGAGTCAAGTTCGTTAAGACCTATAACAGCAAGATTGTCGATAGATTGAAGTAAATCCATCAACTCAATAATCCGTCGTTTCACTTGTTGTATAAAGTCCTTTGCCGATTCAATTTGAGCGATCGCAGTGTTGACTTCAGCGTTATACTCCCACGCCTTTGTCAATGCTTTTTCGCCTTCACCAGCAAGTACAAAGCCACCAATTAGTACAGCAGGCCCAACAGTAATACCACCTAATACAAGAGAACCAAGAGCCATGCCTCCACCACCAGCAGCAAGTGAGCCACCACCCAGCCATGCTAGAGTTGCATTCCAAGCTGCTGCACCGCTAAGACCTCCTATAAGTGTTCCAGTACTTGCTACTCCTACAGAGGTAGTAAGGCTCATTGCACCACCGTATCCTGCTGCGGCTGCCCCAATCGCCTTAGTGCCACCTTTGAAAAATTGTTCAGCTTCCATTGCGGCAGCTTTGTACTCCTTAATCTGCTGAACTGAAATTTCGTCTAGCCCCTCTAAAAACTCCTTTTCACTTTTTTTTCCTTTACCAATGTTCCGTTCGATAAAGTCAACAAAGCCCCCGATTGTATTCATCATCACATCTAGCTGAAATTCACCATACTCTTTTGCCAGATCGTTAGTTGCTTCCCAGTCTGCTGTCAACTCGCTGACAGCATCCTGATGACGTTTTTGGGCGCGATTACCAATTTCTTTTGCCTCATTCATATTGCCAACACCTTCAGCACCTTTTACTGCTCCGAAAGCAGCAGTTCCTAAAGCGATAGCACCCAAAATAAGTGGAATCATAAAATACTCCTGATGTGATTAGTAGTTGGTTACTCTTTGTCTACGGGTGAAACATAGAAAAAAAGCATCGTCTTATACATATAATTCCCTGACATACCAACTAATCACCATTCAAGAAGCAGAAATTTGAGAATGTCTGAAATGCTCTTTGGTGATGAGCGATCGCCTATCCATCAGTGGCAAACTTAAAATATGCGATCGCTGTTATCTTCTACTAAAACCTCATTGCAACAGACAAGCGATCGCGGTCGGCTTAACGTTTAGAACTGGTATAACCTACCAAACCCTTGGAAATGGTGCGTTAGCCTACGGCATAATACACTCCACTTTCCGCTTTTTAATTTTTAATTGCAGCGCAGCGACAGTAATGACTCACCCATCAAACAGATAATAATAAAACAAAGGTTTTATGGCAGTCTGAAAAATGGGCAAAATTGGAAGGTGGTGGAAAAAGTCTTTTTCTGCGCCAACTATAGATGAAATTAGTGTTTTTTATCAGGCTTCGTCTCAAGAGACACAGTGGTTAGCCAAAAGGCATCGCTTTTTGTGGCAAAGGTTGCATCTATGGTTATGGCTGGCGCTGATTTGTCTGCTAACCTTTACTTTGCGAAACATTTACGACTTTTTTTTCCCTTTAAAAGAGTTGCAGAGGCTGTCACCACTACTGAAAACTCAAGGACTGGCAATTAATCTGGCGATGCTGCTGAGTTTAGTAATCTGTTTTGTCTTGCATAAAACTCAGTTTGGTCATCGTCGTCCAGGGTTACTATTTTTGGGGTCATCATGGTCAATTAGTTTAGCATCACAACTATTCGCCACTGTCAAAGGTTTTGCGTTACCTGATACCCTCGGTTGGTCACTGCTATTTTTAAGTCAAGCTACCTTCATACCAGTCCGCTGGACTCTGCATCTACTATCTCAGGTGGGTATTTTAGTTTACTACTTTGGTGTGAATACGGCACTAGGCTTAAAAACACCAATACCTGAACACCCGGAAATATATAATGTCACGTTTATTTTATACATTTTATGGTTTTGTATTATATGTGATGTGGGTGTTTACTTATACGATCGCCTGCAACGCTCTGAGTTTTACGCCCGTCAAGAAATGGAGTCTACCTACCAAAAACTAGAAGTTACAGAAGCTAAATATCGTAGTATCTTTGAAAACGCCATTGAGGGGATTTTTCAAAGTAGTCCTGCTGGAGGTTACATTACAGCAAATCCGGCATTAGCACGTATTTATGGATATTCGTTTGCTGAAGAAGTCACAGCAAACTTTACTGATATTGAACATCAATTGTATGTTGATCCTAAGCGCCGTGCAGAATTTGTGCGCTTAATTGAACAAGATGGGATCGTTTCCCAGTTTGAGTCCCAAATTTATCGTCGAGATGGCAGTATTGTCTGGATTTCGGAAAAGGCTTACGCAGTCCGAGACGAACAGGGGAAACTGCTTTACTATGAAGGGCTAATTGAAGATATTACACAGCGCAAACAAGCAGAGGAAGCGTTAAGAGTCTTTTTCCATGCTGTTTCCCATGACTTACGTAACCCGGTACTAGGCACTTTAATGGTACTAAAGAATTTGCTGAATAACGGGGAACAGGAATTTTCCTCAATTCCAATATCAAGGTTGATTTTAGAACGGATGGTGCAAAGTAGCGATCGCCAACTAAATTTGATTAATTCGTTGATGGAAGCTCATCTCAGTGAAGTACAAGGGATTGTTTTACAACGTCAACCAGTACAATTACATACTATCGTAGAGTCGGCGATCGCAGATTTAGAGCCGATATTGGCAGAAAATCAAACTACATTAACAAATTTAGTTACGGCAGACTTACCATTAGTTAACGCCGATCCTACCCAACTATGGCGAGTTTTTTCTAATTTAATTGTCAATGCTATTAAACATAATCCGCCTGAATTGTTGTTGACACTCAATGCTATTGATGAAGGCGAAAAAATTTATTGTACTGTCAGCGATAACGGCGTGGGAATCACTCCAGAACAAAGAAAACAACTATTTAACCTTTACTTCCGGGTTGGTAACAACCGTAATTCTTTGGGTTTAGGATTAGGTTTGTATCTATGTAAACAAATCATCAATGCCCACGGCGGCGAAATTGGCATGAATAGTGAGTTAGATATAGGATCAACATTTTGGTTTACATTGCCCATTAGTTCGTAGTGAGTTAGCGCGGTCTTCTCCCAAGGGGAGACGCTAAAAGCGATAGCGAAGCGGTAGCGAGTCATCGAGCGTCTGGGGGTCTCCCCCATGAGCGACTAACGTAAAGCCTGCGGCATAGCTACGCTTAGAGCGCAGCGGTAGCGACGTTAGGAGCGTCACCCGTTCGCCCTTGGCGTTCCCGAAGGGTAGGGTCAGGACTTTAGTCCTGGATTTTGAAGCGCTAAAGCACTCACTACAAACCCAGCATGATAGCTGACGATTTTAGAGTAAACTAAAACTTATGTTTCCTAGTTTTTTACCTACCACAGTTGGGCAACTGACAGAACCTGCCTCGATCGCCCTAGCTCAAAATATTCAAACACAAGCGATCGCTACTCCTCTAACTACTCAACCAATTAACACCACTTACGTTCAGCAAGGAAGTGGTGATATACCCATATTATTAATTCACGGCTTTGACAGTTCTATATTAGAATTTCGTCGCCTTCTACCACTACTAGCAGCAGATAATGAAACTTGGGCAGTTGATTTGCTGGGTTTTGGGTTTACAGATAGACTTGCAGAGATACAATTTAGCCCCGTTGCGATTAAAACTCATCTTTATTATTTCTGGAAAACTCTGATCAACCAACCTGTAATTTTAGTTGGTGTATCGATGGGTGGTGCAGCAGCGATTGATTTTACACTCACTTATCCAGAAGTCGTAAAAAAATTGGTGTTAATAGATAGTGCTGGTTTGAAGGGGGGTTCACCTTTAAGTCGGTTAATGTTTCCCCCTTTGGATTATTTAGCCACAGAGTTTTTGCGTAATCCAAGAGTACGCGATCGCGTTTCTCGTCTTGCTTACAAAAACCCCAGTCTTGCTTCAGTTGATGCCCTAAATTGTGGAGCATTACATCTAGAAATGTCTAGTTGGCATCAAGCATTGATTGCTTTCACTAAAAGCGGTGGCTATAGTGCTTTTAGATTTAAAAAACTTGCAGAAATTGTCCAATCAACGCTGATTTTGTGGGGTGATACTGATAAAATATTGGGCATAAAAGATGCTGAAAAATTTAAAATAGCAATTCCCAATAGTCAACTTATTTGGATTCAAGATTGTGGTCATCTTCCTCATTTAGAACAACCACAAATTACTGCTCAACATATTTTAGATTTTCGGGACGAATTATAGCACGAGGCAAGGGGACAAGGGGACAAGGGGATTTTTCAGTTTTTGCATAGATGCGGTAATTATCACTAATTAGGCGGACATGATATTACAGTGTTTATGCCTTGAAGGAGCGACTTTAAACGTGTTTTGCACATGTTTTGCACAAACTATACGCCAATGTAAGGTATCAACACTTTACTCGAATAAAAACGTATAACTAAGTTTATGCAAACATCACTGCGATCGCGTCAACATCCTTTAATTCATCAACTCGCAAATTGTATTGAGTCAATTTGGCAAGAACATCTAGATTTATCACCTTATCAGGTTCCAGAAGATTTAGGTTACGTCGAGGGTTCCCTAGAAGGAGAACGGTTGGTTATTGAAAATCATTGCTACCAGACACCGCAGTTTCGCAAGCTGCATCTAGAACTAGCTCAGGTAGGCAATTCGCTAGATATTCTTCACTGTGTAATGTTCCCCAATCCCGAATATGCTCTACCAATTTTTGGAGCAGATTTGGTAGGAGGGAGAAACGGTATTAATGCAGCAATTGTTGATTTGTCTCCAATCAATAGCGATCGCTCGTTACCAAAAAGTTACCACACAGTGTTATCAGTTCTTTCTCCCATTCAGTTTTCCCAACCCCGTGCTTTGCCCCAATGGGGTGATATTTTCTCAGAATTTTGTTTGTTTGTACGCCCCGTTGGTACTCAAGAAGAAGCAGATTTTTTGCAGCGAGTCGGAGACTTTTTAAGTCTGCATTGTCAAATTGCTAGTACCTCAACTCCTTTAACTTCTCATCTTGAGATAGCCAGGGTATTGGCAGGGCAACAATCTTACTGCACAAAACAGCAACAAAATGATAAAACTCGACGGGTTTTAGAAAAGTCTTTTGGATCAGAATGGACAGAACGCTATATGACTACCATGCTCTTTGATTGTGCAGCTTAATTGTCGAGTTGATTGCGGTGTACTCCATAAAAAAGCAGGGAGGACAGCGGAGGCAGGGGAGCAGGGAGCAGGGAGACAAGGAGACAGGGAGACAAGGAGACAAGGAGAGCAGCGCGGTCTTGGGGTCTCCCCAAGTGGAGCGACTGCGGGAGACAGTTAGTTTCCCCAATTCCTTTTCTTCCCTATGCCCCATGCTCAATGCGTCTAAACTAATAGTAAATGTAAAGAAACATTAAAACAGTAGCGTTGCTAGAAAGTGCTGAAACACTTGATAAATAAGGATTTTAGTTCGCCTTTATATTTCTTAATCAACTCTCTGAGGATGTTTAAAAAATTGCACAAGATTTGCACAAACAGGTTGCTTTAATCAAAGGTGGTTCAAAAGGCGCTGAACTCTTGACTTTTAGGTCAGGGTTCAGATTCCCTCAAACTCTAATTAAGTATTAGGGAATTGGTTGTTTGCATATTCTATTTATGAGGCTGTGCAGCGGGTTGCTCTGAATCGGAAAACAGCGTTAGAGGCTGAGCTCTCCTTTGTTACGCCTTCAAAAGCTTTTGTTTGCCCATTCATCAATACTTACGGCTCAATATCCTGCACCAGTCAGCCTTTGAACCACTTTAACTCATCTCACAACAGGAGAAGATCGAATGCTAGACGCTTTTACCAAAGTAGTTGCTCAAGCAGATACCAGAGGCGAATACGTAAGCGATACTCAAATCGATGCGTTGAAAAATATGGTGACAGAAGGCACCAAGCGGATGGATGTTGTTAACCGCATCACCTCAAATTCCTCTTCTATTGTAGCTAATGCAGCACGTGGATTATTTGCAGAGCAACCCCAATTGATCGCACCTGGTGGTAATGCTTATACCAACCGCCGCATGGCAGCTTGTTTACGGGATATGGAAATTATCCTCCGCTATGTAACATACGCTGTATTTGCAGGTGATGCTAGCGTTTTAGATGATCGCTGCTTGAATGGTTTACGCGAAACTTATGTAGCTCTAGGTGTTCCTGGTAGTTCCGTAGCAACTGGTGTCAGCAAAATGAAAGAAGCAGCGATCGCGATCGCTAATAATCCTGAAGGAGTTACCCGTGGTGACTGTAACAGCTTGATGTCTGAATTGGGCAGCTACTTTGATCGGGCAGCTTCAGCAGTAGCTTAGATTTCCACAGAACAAGGCTTTCTGTCTTTAGAATTACGACAACGATTTTGCAAAATTTTTGAGAGGTATATTTTAGCATGAAAACTCCTTTAACAGAAGCAGTAGCAACAGCAGATTCTCAAGGACGCTTTCTCAGCTCCACAGAAATTCAAGTGGCTTTCGGCCGCTTCCGTCAAGCTGCTGCTAGCTTGGAAGCTGCTAAAGGATTAAGCTCCAATGCTCAAAACTTGGCTAATGGTGCAGCCAATGCGGTGTATCAAAAATTTCCTTACACCACCCAAATGCAAGGCTCTAACTATGCTTCCAGCCAAACAGGTAAAGACAAATGTGCGCGGGATATTGGTTATTACCTCCGCATGATTACCTACTGCCTAATTGCAGGTAGCACTGGCCCAATGGATGACTATCTAATTGGTGGACTGGCTGAAATTAACAGAACCTTTGAATTGTCTCCTAGCTGGTATATTGAAGCGCTCAAGCATATCAAAAATAACCACGGTTTGAGTGGAGATCCAGCAGTAGAAGCCAATTCTTACATTGACTATGCCATTAATGCCCTAAGCTAAGGGTATTTTCTAGCCCAGAACAGCAGAATACTATTAATGCTTTGTTTCGTTGCATAAAGTA
>JBBSOP010000021.1:0-19865 GCA_038259655.1 Chroococcales cyanobacterium | reverse complement strand
CCTCATCAATCCTATGCACCTGCGAAATTGGTTTGCTAACTGCTGCTACTGTACTTCATGATTCAGGAAAGTGCTGTATAAATTACCGCAAAAGAACCGCGAGGAAATTGAAGCAATGTTAGGTTTAAATGATTTGAAACAGAGTAAAGTCTATCAGGAAGCTTTAGAAGAAGGGAAGCAAGAAGGAAAGCAAGAAGCCAAGTTAGAAGCAATACCCCGCATGATCCAGTTTGGGTTGAGCGAGGATGCGATCGCACAACTGTTAGATTTACCACTAGAAGTAGTTCACCAAGCAATAATAAATCAACATCTCTAATTCAAGAAAATCTGCTGAGGCTGGATAGAAGCTAACTAGAGTAATATTTGTGACAACCAGTTAGACTGTGTATCATGTTTAAAATATTGCCAGTTACTTTAGCCGCTGCTACCGTTTTATTATTATCAACTAATAGCTCCGATATTACTCTGGCTGGAACCTGTGCTTCTAAGTGTGGCCCACGCCCAATTCAGTTTACACCTGGGCAACGTATCCAAGTTCAAGTAGTTAATAGCACACCTCGCCTAATTAAACTGCAAAAACCTTCTGCGACTGAGCCAATTTTCCTGAGTCCAGGAAAAACATTACAAATGGAACAGATAGAAGGTACTGAACCAAATACATCTCTGATATTTTGGGATGACACAGGTTTAGCATTACAAGCAATTGTCTCAAAACCCAACTTTGGCAAGTTGCGGGTTGAACTTCGTCCCACTTGGCGATCGCCAGGCGATCGCTCGTTGTATATTATGGATGATGGTCGGATAAATGTCTTTTAATTACTAGCAATATAGTGTTATGAGTTATGAGTTAAGAAAAAACTTTCAATTCTCACAACTCATAACTTAAAGCTTTCTAACTTCTATTGTGCTAGATCGATCTATATCGGAATTTTCCCAACTTAGTCAGCGCTTACCTAATCAGCGCTGGCAAATTTATCCTCAAAAACCAGAATTTGCTCAACATTTGGCGAATTTGACAAATCTTTCACCTATTGTTAGCCAGTTGTTGATTAATCGTGGCATCGAAACCCCAGAACAAGCACAAGCATTTTTAGATCCAGAGTCTTTGATTTTACCTACGCCTTTGGAAGAGTTCCCCGACTTAGCAATGAGTGTGGAATTATTGCAAGAGGCGATCGCTTCTCAAGAGAAAATTGCTATATGTGGCGATTATGATGCTGATGGTATGACTAGCACGGCTCTACTGTTGCGTAGTCTGCGTACTTTGGGGGCTAAGGTAGATTATGCCATCCCCAGCCGGATGCATGAAGGCTACGGTATTAATAAACGCATTGTGGAAGAATTTCACAGCGAAGGCGTGGGACTAATTTTAACTGTAGATAATGGCATCTCAGCTTATGAACCAATTGCTAGAGCTAGAGAACTGGGAGTAAAAGTAATTGTTACCGATCATCATGATGTTCCGCAAATATTACCCCCAGCTAATGCCATCCTCAATCCCAAACTCATCGCAGAATCTTCACCTTACCGGGGTGTTGCTGGTGTTGGTGTTGCCTATATTTTAGCGGTGTCTCTTGCACAACAATTAGGAGAGATAAAGGGCTTAGTCCAGCCGATGCTTGCACTATTTACATTAGGGACGATCGCAGATTTAGCTCCTTTAACTGGTGTCAACCGCCGCTGGGTGAAACGTGGTTTAAAGCATTTACCCAAATCCCAATTACCTGGGGTGCAAGCTTTCATTCCGGTGGCGGGGGGGCCGGCGAGGGGGAGTGACAGAGCCGGGGGAGCAGCACGTCGGCTACGCTCAGTGACCGAGGAGGCAGGGGGGAATGGAGAGAAGCTTCAAGCTCAAGTCCGAAATTCAAAATCGTTGAAGCCGGAGGATATTGGATTTCGTCTAGGGCCACGCATTAATGCGATTGGACGAATTGGCAACCCGCAAACAATGATTGAATTACTGACTACGGATGATATGGGGATCGCGCTGGAACGTGCCATGCAGTGCGAACAAACCAACACCAGTCGCCAGCAAATGTGCGAAGAAATTGAACAAGCAGCGATCGCTCATGTAGAATCAGAATTTCTTGCTTCTTTACAGCAAGACCGAATATTAGTTATTGTTCAACCTAATTGGCATCACGGTGTAATCGGGATCGTTGCTTCCCGCTTACTAGAACGTTATGGTGTGCCGGTGTTTATCGGTACTTATGAAAATGCAGAACAGATTCGCGGTTCAGCAAGGGGAATCCCTGAATTTCATGTGTTTGCAGCTTTGGAATATTGCCAGGATTTGTTAGGCAAATTTGGCGGACACAAAGCAGCCGGGGGATTTTCTCTACCAGCAGAAAATTTACAGGCATTGCGATCGCGTTTGTGTGAGTTTGCTAATAAGTGTTTAGAACCGCAGCACCTCAAGCCGCTACTCAAAATTGATGCTCAGGTTGATTTTAATCACATTAATCAGCAACTTTACCAACAACTAAATGCGTTGCATCCTTGCGGTATGGATAATCCTGATCCGATATTTTGGACACCTAATGTCCAAGTTATGGAGCAAAAAATTGTTGGTAAGGGTCATATCAAACTGACATTTGCTCAAACTATTGATCAGCAACAATATAAAATTAAAGCGATCGCTTGGCGTTGGCGCGACTACTTACCTCTACCGCTGCGAGTAGATATTGCTTACAAGCTGCGAGAAAATTACTTTAATGGTGACACTACCATTGAGTTGGAATTACTAGGTGCTAGGCTGCCAAACCATCATTACAGTGAGGAGTCAATTCATCCCAAACTACTACTGCAATCTCATTTATTTGATGCCTTACCATCTAAACCGTTAAAAACAAACTTTCAACATAACCAGCGCCAGTATACCTGTGGCATCTACCAAAACGATGTTTCACCAGAATTAAGAATTAAAAATCCTGAAGGCAAAGTCTTAGTCATGCATCCAGGACGTACAATCGGTTTACTTGGCACTAATCGTCAAGACGCTACGGAAGTTGATTTATCTCAACCAAAATATGACAGCATTATCCAAGCTGCCCTGCAAGCGTTATCAATTTTAAGTGCCGAGTTGTAAGTTTTAGTTAACTCCTGACTCAGCACTGATACTATTACATGTTGCCGTTGCGAAAAGCTAGCACAAAGATTACCGCTGGGCCAGCAAGAATGATTAGTCCAACAAAGGTTAGCTGGAAAATAACTTCCCAATTAATATTGGCTATAGCTTCAAACATTTTTCTTTCTTTCTCCCTATCGTCTTAGAAAATTAATAAATTTCAGTTGCAAAACCCGCAATCATCATATCCGGTGATTGCCTGTTACATTTAATTTACTTAACAAAATTATAGGAAAAGACATAAAATGGCAAACTGGCAATGTGTCAAACAATGTGGGGCTTGCTGTCATCTTGATCCAGCAGAACGTCCAGATTTAGCAGAGTATCTTTCACCAGCAGAATTAGCACAGTACCTCAGTATGGTAGGTGAAGACGGATGGTGCATTAATTTCGACCATACCAGTAGAGAATGCCAGATCTACGCCAATCGTCCGCGTTTCTGTCGTGTGGAACTAGAAACATTTCAAGATATGTATGGCATTGAGCCGGAAGAACTCAACGAGTTTGCTATTGAATGCTGTCGGCAGCAAATAGAAGGAGTGTATGGCGATCGCAGCTTAGAAATACTACGCTTTGACAAGGCTATTGGCTTGTAGATAATTACATTTTGTGCAGTGGGGTTGCAATTTATTACAGAAATCTGAGAAAATGAGAGAAATATGAAAGCACCCTAGTAATAAAATTATTGCCTGTGAAACTTGATTCTGCACCTATAAGCCTTTCTGGCATATCTCAGCCAGAACTAAAAGACAGCACTGAATCTGACTTAACTACTGCAATCATTGAGCCACTTCAGCCTGTAGTTGTCGATAGTCAAAAAAAGCAGGAATCAGTAACGGCAATTTTTGGTACAACCTTCATTACCATCTTTCTCGCAGAAATCGGCGATAAAACTCAGTTATCTACTTTATTAATGAGTGCGGAATCTCATTCGCCGTGGGTGGTATTTCTAGGATCTGCGGCTGCACTCATAACTACCAGTTTCTTAGGTGTGCTTTTAGGTAGTTGGATAGCCAATAGACTTAGCCCAAAAATTGTAGAAAAGTCCGCAGGGGTGATGTTGCTACTAATTTCCCTAATGCTGTTTTGGGATGTAGTTAATAATTAGTTGTTATTTCCCCCTTGTCTCCCCTGCACCCTTATTACCCTTAATTAATATGGACTGGCATCTTTTAGGACTAAGCTTTATTACAGTTTTTTTATCAGAGTTAGGTGACAAAAGTCAGTTAGCAGCGATCGCTCTTTCAGGCCGCTGTAAATCTCCACGGGCAGTATTTTTTGGCACAGCAAGCGCATTATTGCTCACCAGCCTGTTGGGAGCATTAGCAGGAGGAGCCGTCGCAGAATTTTTACCTACGCGTTTATTGAAAGCGATCGCGGCTGTGGGTTTTGCCATTCTCGCTGCACGTTTGCTGTTGTTCAATAATGAAGTATCCCCAGAAAGTATCAAAGATGAATGCTAAAACAATGCCTACCAGCCGAGTCTATCAGTCTGGTAGGCAAATTTAGTTGAGGCGATCGCTGTAACAATTAAACCTGCTGTTGTCGCCAGCACCAGCTTAACAATGCGCCACCTGTAATTAATTTGATTACTTCTAGTAGAAAATAACTGCCGTGCAACACATTCATCTGTGCTGGAATTGTAGATGCTGCTTCAAATAAGTTGAGATGAGTTCCCACAGCACACATTTGCGGAGTTAAGAAATAAGTCTCTAGTAAAACTATTGTCAGCAACATCACAGAGAAAACAATACCGCTAGGACTCCAGCTAGATTGAGTTTTTCTCAAAGCTAATATGCCAGTCAGTACTACAGCCGCAGATAATAATTCTATGCGGTTAAAATTCCAAAAAATCACATATCCTGCTGTAGCAAAACCTGCTTGACTCATCATGCCAGAAAGATAAAGACTAGGCATAATTACCCAATCTAAAAGTAGACTTGCACTTAGCCAAAAGCCCAAAGCAAACATCACAGCAGTTTGCCAAGTGGGTCGTTTTAATTCAACTGTAGAAAGAGTATTCATAAAGATAATTGCTTGTGCTGTATTTATTAGTTTGTAACTCAAAGAGCAGATTTGACAACACATCTCAATTATACTTTTGCAAACACAGTTATACTTTAGAAAAGTAACGATTGTTATTTTTTTGATGTATTGGTAATTAATCTTAAATTAGTTGAAGAAGATTTAAAATACGAAAATAAATTGTAATGATTAGTAACATTCATCATTCGTGAATAACAAGATCCCCCGACTTCTTTGATAAGTCGGGGATCTGAGTCTCTCATTTTCAGTTATCTAAGTAAAGCTATGCGCCTTAAAGTTTTATTAGGCACAGCGATCATTACCGCAACCATAGCGGTGGTACAAGTATGTAATTTTGGGCAAAGTCAAGCAATTCAGTTGCAAGATGGCACAGTATATTTTGCTGAACCGCCGCGCCTTGTTAAGGCAGCAACTACCTACAACGAGGTTTATTTATGGGGCGCAACCTACTATTTTACTGTCAGCTTGCCAGAGAATGCAGGTGAACCCTTGCAAAAGCTCACGATTAACCAGCATGAGGGAGTAGATCACATTCACTTTGACTTGAAAAATAGTTTTGCCTTTGAAGGTACACGCTCCCACAAAGAACAGAAAATAGAATTGAAAAATGTAGTAAGCGATCGCAAAACTCGAACAGTATCGTTAACATTCGACCCGCCAGTATCTCCAGGTCAAACCATTACAATTGGTCTGAAACCTTGGCAAAATCCTACAACTTCGGGTGTTTATCTATTTGGAGTTACAGCTTTTCCAAGAGGTGAAAAATCTCATGGACAATTTCTAGGTTTCGGACGATTGCATTTCTACAGCCACGGCAACGATTCTTTTCTCTTCCCCCATAAGTGGTAATGCCATTTCACGAAAAGCTTGATACAAATAGAGCATCTAAAATAAACTTTTGAGTAAATTCTAAAAAATTCTCTACAACAGGAGTTAAACTATTTTCCTGCCAGATTATAGCAGTTTCTATTACAGGTACTTCTGCCAATATGGGACGATAAACTACACCAGACCTTTGAAGATTCTGTAGAGAAGATGGTGTAATGGCCACACCCATTCCAGCCGAGACTAATCCAATAATTGTTTGCATTTGAATCGCCTCCTGAGTAATGTTAGGTTTGAAATTTTCCTGCTGAAAAATACTCATGATGCGATCGTAAAGTCCTGGTGCTAGATAGCGAGGAAACATGATCAAATGTTCACTTAAGAGCGATCGCACTGATATGTGTTCTGTTTGAGCCAATGGATGAGTTGACGACAAAGCCACAACTAAGGTTTGCCTGTGAATACACTGATAAGATAGTGTGTCATCTTCCAAAGGCGGATGAGCAAAACCTACATGAATCCGGGAATCTTTCAGTGCTTGCTCTTGTTGACTTGTAGTTAACTCTAGTAAAACCAGTTCTACTTCCAGAAATTGCTCGCGAAATTGTCGCAAAATCAAAGGTAATAGGTCATAAATTACCAAACTAGTAAATCCTATTCGCAGTTGCCCTGTTTGACCTCTGCCAATTCTTTGAGTCAGTGTCACTGCTGTTTCTAGTTGCACCAATAGTTGATAAGCCTCTTGTAAAAAAACCTGACCAGCTTCTGTTAGCTGTATTTGTCGCTTAGTTTTGCGATGAAAAAGTTTTACTCCTAATTCTGCTTCTAGCTGCTGAATTTGTTGACTCAGAGGCGGTTGAGCTATATGCAGTCTTTCTGCGGCTTTACTGAAATGTAATTCTTCAGCTACAGCAATAAAGTAGCGTAGGTGTCGTAGTTCCATATTTTTGATACTTTATAAGTCTCAATTTTGAATAAATATATATTGGACATCTCAAAAAAGTCTACATATCATACTCATACAGAGATTTGAATGGATGAAAAACAATGTCAGAGAATTTGAGAAGTAAACTTGTCACGCAAGGGGTGCAGCGATCGCCAAATCGGGCTATGCTGCGTGCAGTAGGTTTTCAGGATGAAGACTTTAACAAAGCAATTGTGGGTGTGGCTAATGCTTACAGCACCATCACTCCCTGTAACATGGGGATTAATCAACTAGCACTCATAGCTGAAACTGGCATTAAACTAGCTGGGGCAATGCCGCAAATGTTCGGCACAATTACTATCAGTGATGGGATTTCTATGGGAACCGAGGGGATGAAATATTCCCTAGTGTCACGAGAAGTGATTGCAGACTCCATTGAAACCGTCTGTAATGGTCAAAGTATGGACGGTGTAATTGCCATCGGTGGCTGTGATAAAAATATGCCAGGGGCAATGATTGCAATGGCACGGATGAATATCCCGGCTATCTTTGTTTACGGTGGGACAATTAAACCCGGTAACTACAATGGCAAAGATTTAACAGTTGTCAGCTCTTTTGAAGCTGTAGGTCAATATAGCGCTGGGAAGATTGACTCCAAAGAACTATTAGAAATTGAAAGCCGTGCTTGTCCTGGCGCTGGTTCCTGTGGTGGGATGTTCACAGCTAATACTATGTCTTCTGCGTTTGAAGCAATGGGGATGAGTTTGCCTTATTCTTCCACAATGGCGGCGGAAGATGACGAAAAAGCTGATAGCACCGAAGAATCAGCCAAGGTATTAGTAGAAGCGATTCGTAATCAACTGTTACCCCGACAAATTATTACCCGCAAATCTATCGAAAATGCTATTTCTGTAATTATGGCTGTGGGTGGTTCAACTAACGCCGTGTTACATTTTTTAGCGATCGCTCGTGCGGCTGGTGTAGAACTTAATCTAGATGATTTTGAAATTATCCGTGGTCGTGTCCCTGTTTTATGTGACTTAAAACCCAGTGGTAGATATGTTGCCACAGACTTACATCAAGCTGGTGGTATTCCCCAAGTGATGAAAATGCTATTGGTGCATGAATTACTTCACAGTGACTGTATTACCATCACAGGTAAAACCATCGCCGAAATTTTAGCAGATGTCCCCGATAAACCACCTACCAATCAAAATGTGATTCGTCCTTGGAATAACCCTATGTATGCCCAAGGTCATTTAGCCATCTTGAAAGGGAATCTCGCTACAGAGGGGGCAGTCGCCAAAACTACCGGAGTGAAAAATCCCCGCATTACAGGCCCAGCAAGAGTATTTGATTCTGAGGAAGAATGCTTAGATGCCATCCTTGCAGGTAAAATTCAAGCCGGTGATGTCATTATCATTCGTTACGAAGGGCCTAAAGGTGGCCCTGGTATGCGGGAAATGCTAGCACCCACTTCAGCAATTATTGGTGCGGGTTTAAGTGATGCAGTCGCGTTAATTACTGATGGACGCTTTTCAGGCGGTACTTATGGGATGGTAGTCGGACACGTTGCCCCCGAAGCCGCCGTTGGTGGTGCGATCGCTCTGGTCGAAGAAGGTGATAGCATCACTATTGATGCTAATTCTCGCTTATTACAAATAAATATAGACGATGCAGAATTAGCTCTTCGCCGCGCCAAATGGCAACCCCGTCCACCCCGTTATACAAAAGGCATCTTAGCAAAATATGCTAAGTTAGTTTCTTCTAGCAGTGTTGGTGCTGTCACAGACCTGGATTTATTTCTCATTAAACGTCCAAACACCGTCATCCCAATCTAAATCTGTTGGGTGTGATTGTAACCAATGTTGACAACGTAAAAGATGCAACATAGCAGCCTTGTCATGATTATCAGCGGCTAAAACTTGGGCAAACTCAGCTCTGGCACGGTTAAAGTCGCGTCTGAGGTAATACTCACGGCCTTTCTGATAATGCTCAATCACTTGCAGCTTTTCGCTATTAATAGGATCAACACGTAAACCAATCAATTCATAGATAGCGACTGGCTCATTTCTGCCTTTGACACGAATATAATCTAGTTCTCTAGCCCAAATATTTTCTTTGCAGGGTTGAAAAGTGTTGTCACTAATAATAATGTCACAACCATACTGCTTACTAACGCTTTCTAAACGGGAGCCAAGGTTAACACCATCACCAATAGCGGTAAATTCCATCCGCTTACTAGAGCCAATATTGCCACTAATTACAGTATCAGAATTAATCCCAATACCAATGTTGATTCTGGGCTTATTATTTGCATAACGACGCTGATTAAAGTCGTGCAAACGATGGCGCATTTCTAAAGCTGTTTGTACTGCCATCCAAGCGTGTTCTTCTAATGGGAGAGGCGAACCAAACACAGCCATAATAGCATCACCGATGTATTTATCAAGAGTGCCTTTATGTTTAAATACTGCCTCTACCATTGATTCAAAATATTCATTTAGCATACTCACCACTTCTTCAGCTTCTAGGTTTTCTGTCAAAGTGGTGTAGCCCCGAATATCAGAAAATAAAATAGAAACTTCTTTGCGATCGCCTCCTAATTTAGCATCATCTAATTTTAGTAATTCTTCCGCTAACTCTTGGGTCATATAGCGGTACATCGTACTTTTGAGGCGTTTCTCATCACTGATGTCTTCCATTACCACCAGTGCGCCACGAACTTGATGTTGATCGCTAGCATCAGCGATAGTATTGATTGATAAATTAATACTATGCTGTTCTGTGCCAGTACTTACAAGTGTGCGGTCAGGATAATACTGCTGGCGACATTTCAAGCTAGTTCCATGTAAAGCACTCTCACACCAGTTGCTAAAATTACCTTCTTTGATGGCGATCGCATCACTAATTAATTTACCTTCCAAACGGTCTTCTGGTTCCATTCCTAACAAGCGTTTAGCACTTTCATTGGCGGCAATAATTGATCCGGCTTTATCAGTAGAAATCACACCATTAGAAAGACTACGCAAAATATCCCGCTGCATTTGTTCTTGTTGTTTGACAGTAGCAAACAGCTGGGCATTTTGCAGTGCTACCCCCGCTTGAATATTAAAAGCTTCCATAAACTCTTCATCATTGCGGTCAAAACTAGCTTGGAAGTATTCAGGCGCATCAGGCCAACTAGCCGGATCATAAGCTGGAAAATCTCCTGATTTTCTTTTATTCACTAGTTGAGTTACACCAATCAACTCTTGATCGGCGTTAAACACTGGCATACAAAGTAAGCTACAAGTACGATAGCCATTTTGTTGGTCAATTTGTTTAGCAGTTTCCGAGTCAGGATGGTCATATAAGTCAAAAGGAATGTTGAGCTTCTTGCCAGATGCTGCGACAATGCCAGCAAAACCTTTACCTATAGGTATTCGCAACTCCTTAGTCAGACCATTGTCTTGGGTAATTTTTGTCCATAATTCATGGCGATCGCGATCTATCAACCAAAGGGTACTGCGATCGGCATTCATCAGTTCCTTCGCTTCATCCATCACCCGCTTCAGAGTATCTTCTAAGTCGAGGCTACTTTGACTGAGAGACTTAATTGCCTTCATGAGTGCCGCTACTGCTCTTTGTTTTTGCGTAGCCATATAAAAAGAGCGCGACGATTCCAAAATCAAGCGAATTGAAGGAGCAAATTCCTGAAATAATTGTTCATCAGATCCAGTAAAACCTCTAGTATCAATGCGGTCTGAGAGTGCAGCTTCAATATTATTGAGCGAATTTAATTTATTTAGTAATTGTACTACCGCCACTAATTGTCCTTGTTCATTCAGTAAGGGCAAAGCTAGCATTGTGTAGGTACGATAGCCAGTTCTTTTTTCTTGTTCCTGGGCAAATACTGAACGCGGATCTTGATAAAAATCAAAAGGAATATTGATTACTTTCTTAAAAGTAGCAACTTCACCAGCAATGCCTTTATCGGCTGGAATACGAATTTCTAAAGAGCGATCGCCTTCTCCCTCAGCCACAATTGACCAAAGCTGTTTGTTTTCTTCGTCTAATAAAAATATAGTTGTCCTATCTGCTCCTAATAATTCACCTGTTTTTAAGGTGATTGAATGCAACATTTCCTGGAGGATTGTTTCAAACCCATGAGAGTCTAACATTGACAGAGTTTGATGAACAATCTGTAATTTCTGTTCGACTTCTGTCACGACCTGTTTAAAAGTATCCTGAGTTAAGGGAGCCAGAAATGTAGAGATAGTCCCCTTTCTTCTGGACAGAGTACCCACAGGCGCAGAATTTGGTTGCAAATAGTGATTTTCTTGGTTACGAACACCAATAATCAAGTCGGCAGTCTCACCAAAACTACGTTCATGCACTGACATAAGTAATTGTTGCTATAGCAGGATTAGATGATAGAAATAATTAACAATGACATTAAAATTATCTAAATGTTGCTTATAGCAACAATCAATAGAAACTACCCACAGTTTAATCGGTGATTAAGCCAACGTCATCTTACCTCCTCAATCTTTTATTTTGATAAAAAATTGGCTGTAATCAATAAATATAGTTTGCCTTATAACGAATAAATCTCAAATTTATTGGCATAAACTATGAAACCCTACTGAGCTAAAAAGGAGCATCAATAACATTAATAAATAGGGCGTTTTAGGCAAAATTCCAGCTATTTGTGTGAGCATTGATCAGCAAACTAGTATAGATATACTACCTAGAAAACAACTGTGCTTATTAAGATTCACAGATATTAGCAGCCTACATAGGCATTACCTACTTGATTGGCTATGCTCCTGGGTGTACTCTATACATAGTTCCCAGAAGTTGGGCTAAGTGAACAATTTCTTGTTTAAAATCAAAAAATTGCTACTAGAGTTTCGTGAAAGCAAAGGCGTGAAGTGACTGGAGTTACACCAATTGTCTTCATTACACCAAAGTAAAAATGGGTGAAGGCACTCCCTCTTGGCAAAATTAACAGAAGTTTTTAGGAAATGGTCTGATTAAGCGTGTAGGTAATTTAAACCGTATTCTCAAGGAGGTTTTGCTAGTTAATCAGTAGCTACGGTTTTAGGGTTCGCTTTTGAATAATTACCAGTAATTAGAGAATAGGTAGAATATCTAATCTCGCAAAGATTATAAATTTATGTAATAAATCTGGAACTGCTGCATAAATCCTAGATCGCAACCCTAGATACTACAAGAGACACAAAATCTAATAAAGTAAGTCTCCACGGTTTTAACATGCTGTTTGAGTGAATTTACAGTAATTCACTTCCAATTATTGAACTAAATTCTGTTTTGTGGAAGAGGTAAATCAATATTATGACTCAATTTTGGGTGTTAACCAGACTAGCAATCGCTTCTCAAAAGATTGGGACAGAGACCTTTACTACTGATATTGGTAATGGCTGGCCTTTGTTACCCAATAGAAAAAAAAAGCCATTTCCGAACAAGCCATCTACCCCCATAACACAAATTCCTAATGATTCTGAAGAGAAACCATCTACCCCTTTACCACCAATTCCTGATCCGACCATAGAAAGATCTGTCCACTCCGGCAACTCCTTTATATCATTCCAGATCATTTATAAAGTCTTTATGGCTGTAAAATCTCAGTCTAGCTGCTGGCAAAAAGAGATTTGGGTATAAAGTTTTGCCATCCGTAGTGATGAACTCAGTTCTTTCAAAACACAACTTGATAGTTTTAGATTAAGAGGCAAATTTTGAAATGACTCAAAGTGGCAAAGGTTGCTCTTTGCAACTAGTTTTAGCAAATTCTCTAGCAACTGCTGGAGTGTTAGCCCTTAGCATTAATTCTACTTTTGCAAATTTTGCCTTTGCCCAGAGTGTCATCACTCCTGATCAAAACTTAGGAACAGAAAACTCTCAAGTTATCAACAACTACCTTGGTAGTCCTACTGAAGCCCTTACGGGTGGGGCTATTCGCGGCAATAATCTGTTCCACAGTTTTCAGGAATTTAACGTTAAAGAAGGGCGTTCGGCTATTTTCTTGAGTCCTACCAGTAATATACAGAACATTCTAGTTAGAGTGACTGGTAGTAATCGCTCGGAAATTCTAGGCAAGCTTGAAACTTCGGCTGGTTCTAATGCCAATTTATTTTTGATTAATCCTAATGGCGTTATTTTTGGGCAAAAAGCCACACTTCAGATAGGTGGTTCATTTTTCGCTAGTACAGCTAGCGGTATCAAGTTTGTTGATGACACTGTTTTTAGTGCAACTACTCCCCAAACAACGCCTTTACTAACGGTGAGTGTACCGCTTGGTTTGCAATTTGCGAGGATTGGGGGAGAGATTAATCTACAAGGAACATTAGAAGTCCCAATAGGCAAAACTGTAGCGTTAGTGGGCGGTAACATTACTATAGATGGTAACAACGTCAGCCTAGACCTAGAGCGCAATAATCTACTAGCACAAAATGGTCAGATCGCATTGGGAGGTATTCTTGGAGTAGGCACAATAGGACTAAATCTAGATAGCAATAACCAGCTTTTAAGCTTTCCTAATGACGTAGCTTTAGCAGATGTATCGTTTATAAATCAAGCTCGAATTGATGTTAGTGGTGATGGTGGCGGTTATATTCAATTACAAGGAAAACGTATTACTTTTAATGATGCGTCACAAATTTTCGCAGACACTTTAGGGAGTCAAAACGGTAGAGGAATTTCTATCCAGGCAGAGCAGTTAACTCTTAAAAATGGATCACAAATAAAAGCTTTTGTTCGTAAGAACGCGACAGGTTCTGGGGGAAGCGTAATAGTCAGGGCAACTGATTCTCTACTAGTGAGCGGAGAAATACCAAAGGGTAAGTTAAAGGCAGGTAATCCTAGCGCTTTGTTTACCGAGACTTCTGGTGAAGGCTCAGCGGGCAAGTTGACTATTACAACAAGACGGTTGATCGTTGAAAATGGAGCAAACATCGCAGCTAGCGCGCGAGAGGGTAGCCAAGGTGTAGGGGGAAAGTTGGAAGTGACAGCCTCAGAGTTTGTAAAATTGAGCGGATTTTCAGCTTTTAATCGTCCTAATGGCTTATTTGTTCAGACTGAAAGTAGCGGGAATGCAGGTTCCTTGAGCATCGACACTCCTGCATTGATTGTCAAGGATGGATCAGTAGTATCAGCTGGTACTCTTGGCAATAGTAGTGGCAATGGCGGAAATTTGACTATAAAAGCTTTTGATTATGTGGAACTGAGTGGAAAAGCACCAAATGGTTTTCCCAGCGGTTTGTATGTTCGCAGTCGAGGTAGCGGAGATGGAGGTTCCTTATTCCTTACTACAGGGCAGTTAATTGTAGACAACGCTCAAGTAACTGTAAGTGCTTTAGGAAGAGGCAATGCAGGCAATCTTGAGGTAAAAGCCCGCGACATCCGTTTAAATGAAGGAAAGTTGATTGCTGAAACCACATCAGGTAATGGTGGTGATATTAAACTGCAATTACAAAACTTACTGCTGTTACGCAATCATAGTCAAATCTCTACTACAGCAGGCATTACTAGTCAAGGTGGAAATGGTGGCAATATTACCATCGATACACCTAACGGTTTTATAGTTGCTGTCCCCAGTGAAAATAGCGATATCAGTGCTAATGCTTTCACTGGTAAAGGTGGCAACGTCCAAATTAACGCCTTTAGTGTGTTTGGCACTCAATTTCGAGAAAAATCGACTGAATTTAGTGATATTACCGCGAGTTCTGAATTTGGGTTAAATGGCACAGTCGAAATCAACACCCCTGATGTTGACCTTAATCCAGAATTAATTAATTTACCAAACCAACCAGTTGCGCCCAAGGTATCCCAAACCTGTCGAGCAGGTGCAAGTGGCAATCAAAACAGTTTTACCATAACTGGACGTGGCGGCTTACCTTCTAGTCCTACCGAAACCCTCAATGCTGATGCTGTTCTAGCAGATTGGATTACTCTTGACACAGT
Organism: Chroococcales cyanobacterium; assembly: GCA_038259655.1. Classification (GTDB taxonomy): domain Bacteria; phylum Cyanobacteriota; class Cyanobacteriia; order Cyanobacteriales; family Nostocaceae; genus Halotia. The sequence goes on along the minus strand of JBBSOP010000021.1, from coordinate 4,977 downwards.
TGGAATAAAACCCTCTAGTGTGAGTTTGAGCAAAAATACTACTAACCTCACACAGACAAGTATTGTAGAAGTTACAGGGTGGGTGATCAATACCAAAGGTGAAGTTGTACTAATTGCTAAAGCACCGACTGTCACGCCTCATAATTCCTGGCAGAATTCAACTGACTGTAGTATGTCTCAACCACCTTCTTGAATTAATGGTCTGTTGCATAGTTATGAGGGGATATTGACTCTCTCTGGTCAAAAATTTTTTTAGTTACTTAAAGGGTCGCCACAGAAAACTGACTAGCGTTACTGGCGTATCTTGGGTAGGTGATATTACTCTTGTCTGAATCCTGGAACTGTTCGGGCTAAGTCCTGCTATCAGATGGAGCAAGAAGGTGATAATGGCGGCTTGCACAAGTTTTTCTGGCATGGCAGGTCTCCCTTGGTTGATAGCATTGCAATTAAGATGAACTACTGTAAATACACGCTGTACTATTGGTTTACCGGATTTTGACATGAATAACCGGATAACTGCTTACAAAAAAGCTAAAAAAATGTTGAAAAAGTTACCAATAGCTGACGGAAATTTATTAGCACTTATGTGGTCATTGGTCTGGCCGCTAGGCTACTAAAATTGTGTAGCAAATCCCATTTTCAGGGTTGACAAGGGCGAGGAATTTTTTGATTGTTTTTTCCGTGACTACATAAGCTTATTTCTTTAGACGCTTTTCCCTATAAAAAGTGCCAAGAGGCATTTATGCATCTGCCAAGTAGAGAATAAATTAGTTTACCTTGGGGAGAGGACAATAATCAGCCATTGTCATAGATAAAATAGATGTAAAATAGCTACAAGAACGCTGCATGATTCCTATCGTCATTGAACAATCGGGTCGAGGCGAACGCGCCTTTGATATATACTCACGGCTGTTGCGTGAGCGGATCATCTTTTTAGGACAACAAGTTGATAGCAATTTAGCTAACTTGATTGTTGCCCAACTACTGTTTTTAGATGCTGACGACTCGGAGAAAGACATATACATGTATATAAATTCTCCTGGTGGTTCGGTAACTGCTGGTATGGGCATTTTTGACACGATGAAGCACATCCGTCCTGATGTCTGTACTATTTGTACTGGGCTAGCAGCAAGTATGGGAGCTTTTCTTCTCAGTGCTGGTGCTAAAGGTAAACGGATGAGTCTACCCCATTCTCGGATTATGATTCATCAACCTTTAGGTGGCGCTCAAGGACAAGCAACTGATATTGAAATTCAGGCGCGGGAAATTCTGTATCACAAACGCAGGCTAAACGACTATTTGGCTGAACACACAGGTCAACCAATTGAGCGTATTGCTGAAGATACTGAACGCGACTTCTTTATGTCGCCAGAAGAAGCTAAAGATTATGGCTTGATTGACCAAGTGATTGATCGTCACGCTGCTGGTAGCCGTCCAGCAGTTGCTGCTGTCAGTTAATTGACAATCTCCTACCACAGCGTAGCTTGGTGGGAGATTCTTATTTAATTGAAATAATTTAGTAGTAAGCGGCTCTAGCCGTTAAATCTTTAGTTATTTACGCTGTCCTACTTAATTCTGAGAGCTATGTAAAATTATTTACACTTGTAATAGACAGCAAGCGGTAAAATTCCGTTGCTCATATTTTGCAAGCTGTTGTACAACATGAGTACATTTCAGCACAAAGCATATAAGTACGACTCATAAAATCACAACCTGTGTTTACTAACTATTTTTTAAACTTATAGACAGAATTATTGATAGATTATTGAGAATGACTATTAATACAGCACTGTTATGAAATCTCTGCACCGTCCTGATCTATATGGCTGGTCTATTTTCAATCCTGCGAGAAATATAGATTTCAATGGGATTGCCTGGATTCGTCCCGGTGGCAACATCTTGATTGACCCAGTAGCCCTATCTAACCATGATTGGAATCATTTGCAATCACTGGGCGGTGTGCTTTGGATTGTACTAACGAACTCTGAGCATATTAGGGCAGCTAAAGAAATTGCTGATCAAACCTATGCTAAACTTGCCGGGCCTGTGGGAGAGAAAGAATCTTTCCCTTTACTTTGCGATCGCTGGCTTTATGATGGTGATGAATTAGTACCGGGACTCAAAACTATTGAACTCCAAGGCTCTAAAACCCCAGGTGAATTAGCTCTGTTGCTAGAAGAAACGACCTTGATTACAGGGGATTTAGTGCGGGCGCGTAAAGCAGGTAGTTTAACTATTTTGCCTGATGAGAAGTTGCTGAATCGGGAGGAAGCAATTGCTTCTGTGCGTCGGCTGGCAAATCTGAATCAGGTAGAAGCAGTGCTAGTGGGAGACGGTTGGCCTATCTTCCGCGACGGACGCGATCGCCTGAAGGAACTTGTAGCAACCTTATGATTATAAAAGCCAGAAAATAGTATATTGAACTGTAGGATGGAGCGATCGCTTACTCTTCTTCTAGTAACTGTTCTATATATTTTTGCACTAAAGGCACTTGAAAACCATTGCCTTCTATAGTCAAGATTTCTTTTCGCGTTAGTTTGCGGACAACACGTTTATCTTGCGGTGTGGGAGTTTCCCCGTGGATTAAACGCCGAAGCAGAGAGCGATCGCCATCTGTTAAACTCCTCCATAATTCCCGAAAATATTGATCGCCTCGCTCCAGCACAACAGGTATAACTTCTTGAACATCCTGTGCAGTCGCTTTTGCTGTATTTGCTTCTCGCCTGTTTCTTCTAATATCGCGGTTTAGCAACTCCACCAACTCATAACACACTAACTGAACGAGATAAGGTTGACAGCGAGTCAGTTGGATAATTGCATCTACAGCATTTGAATCATAAATGTTAGGGAAATCTTCAATAGGTTGGAGAATCAACTCACGAGCTTCGGATTCTTGCAAATAACTCATTCGCAAAGCGCGAGTGTTAATGAGATAATCACTCCAGTAAGGATCAAGTTCTGATAACTGGTGAGAACCACTAAATAGCAAAATCCACTTTTGGCGGTGTTGCATTATATTACGGAGGAAATTTAATGGTGCGCGACTGCCTGTAGCTTCAACTACTTCACTTAAACGTTCAAATTCATCCAGACATAGAAGAAATCGCTTATCAGGTACTCTGCGTTCTATTTCTTCTAACCAAGTTTGCAAAGCCGGGAAAGGATCTTGAGCTATTTGATTAGCATCTGGTATTGGCAAAGATATTAGTTTAGGTAATCTTTTTGCAGCTTCAACAATTTGTGCTGCCAGATTCTCTGCTAATCCTTTAAGCGTTGTAGCGGATGCTGTTCCCTGCAAATCAACTAGCAACGGCACTAGATTTGCGCCTACTCTGTACGGCAGATATTTAAGAGCTGAAGTTTTACCAGTTCTACGACCACCATACAATAACAATATTGGTGCTTGATCCGAAAGCGCTAGAGTTTCAATTTCTTGATACAGGTTAATTCTTCCTTTAAAACGATTTTTTGCTGTTTCAGGGTCAAGTGCCGGTCCAGCAACATATACTTGGCGTATTTCTTGAGAGTTTAATGCTTGTTGTTCTAAAGTACATTGTGCTGTTTCCAAAATCCTCAGCCAGCATCCTAATATTTCCCCGTATGTAGTAGCAACCCAAGCATTTTTATCAAAAGCCAAGTAGTTTTGTAGTGTATGCAATGTGTTGATAGGTTTATTCAGTAACTCATACTTTCGATATGACGAAGTTCCTTGCTGAGAAGCTTGTACATCTTGGCTAACACATAATAATAAGTATAGGAGTTGTCTAGTATCAACGTTTTCTCTAGGATGTGAAGGTAAAATAACCCAAGAAATTTGGTTAGCAACATCAGCAATATTGCTATTCCAATAATCCAGCTACTAATATCATCTACAGTTCCGCCGATGAATCTAGCTGCACCACCTAGACGCACTGGCAAATTCCACACAAACCAACGCACCCATCGCCATCACCCACGTGAACCTATTCTAGACTTTGGTAAACGGCGAGATGCTTCAGTAAAACGATTTTTCACCCAGTTTTCATCATGTCCCCGCTGATGCGCGTCACACACCAAACTCCCTGCTATCTGAAGTAAAAAAGGATGACTTATACCCAGTTGCTGAGTTAAGCGCTGTTCATCCATACTCAAAGCTGGTGCAGCACCGTTAACAGTACTAGCAGGTAGACGTACCAGATCTTTTACTTCGTCTTCCTTGAGTTCCCCCAATTTAATGACATGACCCAAATTGAAGAAAGAAGAAGTTAACTGATGCTTTTTGCTGTAAAAATCTAGATTGTGTTGTGAAGCGATTACTAACATTACAGCGTTGTTATCCATCAAAGAGCGCAAATTATTGTAAAAGTCATTATTAAATTCGCTCTTATTATCGAATAAGGTCTTGAAATCATCCAAACATCAAACTGGCAATACACTTTGCCTTTTCCACTCTCTAATTGCATTTGAAAAAGCTGCACGATCAAGGGGTCTAATTCTCAAAGGATCACTTAACGCCGGGTTTGTCGCTAGACCAGAAAAATTCAGCAATTCCTGTGCCACTGCTACATAAAAGTTTTCCTCCTGCTGACAATGCACATTCTGAAGCGAGAGGTAAATCATCACATAACGCCTGGGGTTTGGTACTCGCTGTTCCCAAGTCAAAAAGAAGTGATACAACAGCGAAGATTTACCAATGCGTTTGTCACCAACTATCTTGATACTTGTCGGCTGTGCGCCCTGCATCCGAGATGCGATCGCATGTAATTCATCTTTACGACCAATAAATAATCTGGGGTCTTCGATCATCCCCGCAGCCACAAAAGGATTGTCAGGCAGCGCTCCAGAGGTCATGTAAAGCGTTTATCCTAATTTCAGCAGTTTTAAGTGTAATCACTTAAAACAATAGTACTACACCCGTAATTCTTTTGTGATCTGGTTATGAATTTTTACAGCTGAAACTACAGAATAAACCTTTGATGCAGATGCGATCGCTGATTT
>JBBSOP010000020.1:0-20184 GCA_038259655.1 Chroococcales cyanobacterium | reverse complement strand
GTTAATATGCAATTGTGGGTGACACAATCTTTCCCAGACTGGCCCACTTAGTAAAGTTTCTGGCGACAGGTAAAGTAATCTCAGTTGTTGTCGTTCCAATGCTTGCAATGTTAAGCGGCGTTGGGATGATGGCAATTCACTATGCAAAAGTGCTGCTTTTTGACGATGCTGAAGTAGTTCTTGCACTTGGTTTTCCATCAGCGCGACTAAGGGTGAAACTATTAAAGTTAATCCTGTTTGCAAAAGTGCGGGAAGTTGAAAACAAATAGATTTGCCGCCACCAGTCGGCATAATAATTAGGGCATCTTTTTGAGCTAATAAAGTGCTGACAATTTCTCCCTGTGGCGGACGGAAATCTTCGTAACCCCAAATTTTTTTGAAAACAGCGCGGACTTCGTTCCAAGATGGTGTGATTAGATGATTCATTTACATTAGTAGATGCGCGGGATTTTGAATATATCCTCTACTAATGATTTACTGGTTCAGTAATATTATCAAACGAGGCTCAGATTCCCGACTTATTTGAGAAGTCGGGGATCTTGTTGTTCTGCTGGCAATAATTAATTGAATAGATATAAACGCAGACTTTGTTTGTGCAAATGTGGTTTATAACTTTCAATCAAGCACTATTTAGGAAAATAGGCAATAATCATGGCAATTTCTGGATGACTCCGAGCGATCGCTTCTGGTGCGTGACCTAAAAGCGAAAATAGTTGGTGTTTATGCTCAACAGTTCCATTTAAAAGTAGTATATCATTGGGTTTAAGTAACCGAGAAACTTGCCGGACAAAGTTACCTCGTACCCTTTGAATTGGTGTGTCTTCTGGTAATCCTAGATCAGTTAATTCGGCAGTTGCACCTCTAACTGAAACTACCTGTAAAAGTTGTAAAGATGCTTTGAGTTCTGTTGCTAAACTTTTGGCTAGTTGGATACTTAGATCAAAAGAACTAACATAAGTTTGTTGGGTGGTAAAAGCTAGAAATATTCGCGTTGTATGCTCAATTGGTAAGGGAAATCGAGTTACCAAAACAGGTACAGAACTGCGTTGTACAATCTTGTCAATAACACCGCCAAATAAGTTTTCTTGATAGCTAGAGTAACCCTTCCAACCACAGACAACCAAACTCACTTGCTTTTCTTCTGCTACGCGGGCAATACCCTTATCAATCGATTCATCAATTCGACCAATTGGGGTAACATTGGCAACAGCCGCATGGGCGATCATTTCTGCGGTTGAGAGTAATTGGCCTTGTTTAGCTTTAGCCTCTGGAGAAATAGGATCACCTTTTTCAAGTAAAATGTGGAGTGGTAGCAAAGTACCATTTGCTGATTTAGCCAACAAAATTGCCAACTGTAGCAAGTTGTCTTCAGTGCTGGGGTTAGCAACAGGAACCAAGACGCGATCGCCTAGACTACCTGCTTGAGAGCTTTGGCTACTAACTTCTGGCTTGATTTTTTGTCCCCACTTACTTGTTACCCAAGGAGAAGCAATACAGGTGACTAAAATCATGGCGATCGTGCCATTGACTGTTAATTGGTCAACCAACTTAATATTATAAGCAACAGTGATGGCAGCCAGAGTAGATGCTGCCTGAGCTACTGATAGCCCAAACATCACCATAATATTGTCAAAGTTGAATCCAAATAACTTACCTGTTCCCCAAGCCGGAATGAACTTAGCACCAATGGCCACAGCTACCATTACACCTGATACCACTAGCGATCGCGGTTCTTGAATTAAAATGCCAGGATTAACTAACATCCCTACAGAAATCAAGAAAAATGGCACAAATAGCGTATTCCCAATAAATTGAATCCGATTCATTAAAGGACTAAGTTGGGGAATCAATTGAGTGATTGCAACTCCCGCTAAAAAAGCCCCAATAATCGGCTCAATTTGAACTAATTCTGCTCCGTAAGAAACTACAAACAAGGTAGCCAATACAAAGGTAAATTCTGCTCCCTCATCATGTCCAAAGCGCTGAAAAAACCAGCGTCCCAGACGAGGTAAACCCCACAAAATCAAAAAGGTGTAGATAACCAGTGAGGGAATGATAAATAGCCAAAAACTCAAGGTCAAACTACCTTGATGCGCTCTCACTACTACTGCTAACACTAAAAGTGCCAGAATATTAGTGATTAAAGTGCCTCCCAAGGTCGTAGTTAAGACCTGAGAACGCATGATGCCTAATTTGCTGGCTACAGGCAAAGCTAGTAGGGTATGGGAGGCAAAACAAGAAGCAACCAAAACCGCTGCTAATGGTTTGTAACCAATGGCTAACATCGCCCCCGTACCCAATGCCATCGGCACTAGAAAAGTCGCAAATCCAAAAATAAGGGCTTTATCGGCGTTATATTTCAGGTCATCTAAGCTCGTTTCTAGACCTGCCATAAACATCAAAAATAACAAACCCACTGTGCCTAAAAGCACAATTGTATTATCTCTTGCCAACAATCCCAGTCCGTTTGGTCCGACTATAACGCCTGCCAAAATTAATCCCACAATCCCAGGCAACCGGATTTTCTCAAATAGCAGGGGTGCGACTAGCATAATCCCCAGAATCATCAGAAAAACTGGTACTGGATCTTTAATGGGTGTAGATAATACAGAAGCTATCCAATAATTAGATATACTTTGCCCTAGAGTTGCGATCGCATCTGGTGTCATAGATGTTTGTAAGGCACTATAGATAGTTGGACTGACTCAAATATTAGTACCTTCTCAAAAATCCAATCGCATTGGCACTGTTTTTAGATATATATTTCTTTGACTTGGGGACTTGCAAGTAAGAGAATTTCGGAAATTGAGACTGCCTAAACGAGAACTGTTTTTATACTACGAAGTAGTAATTATACAGCACTGTAAATTTATATTAGGACATTTTGAGAGAGCGAATGTCAGTAATAATAATGTTTTTACCTCCTGCCTGGTTGTTGAGCGTCCTTCGACTTCGCTCAGGAACCGTAGCCGAAGTAGTCGAAACACTGCCTCCTCTTATACATCCATACTTACTAAATCTACATCAGCAAGCCATATAGTTCGGCTTGGAGCTAATATCCCTTCTTCCAGAATAGGGGAACGCCAATCTACAGCATAAAGCCAATTGTTTTTGAGGCTAAAAATACCTTGGATAATCCGACGTGTTGGCTGTTCACTAAAATCAACTTCAACCACATCTCCCAAGTTAAAAGCTGGAGTAGAAACAGTGGCATTTTCTAGCAAATTTGTGGCATAAAATTCTCGTCTAGGCAAGTAAAGTGTTTCACCAAAGCAAACAATCGCGTATACCCACTCTTGTCCTTCCCAATGTACACCAGAGCAGTAGCCTGACAAATCAGAGCCTGATAAAAAAACTTTCTCATGCATTTGAACTACCAGTGGGGGCATGACTTGACCCCAAGGCGGAGAAATGTGCCAGCAAGACTCTAAAGCGGTAATCTGGTTAATCATAATACTTTATAGTTCCCTTTTTATACATACACTCGCTTACACCAGTATTATCCGGAATGTATGGGTTAAGGATACTTAATCTGTCTGTTAAGGTAGGCAGGGGAGACAATGCTGTGGGCTGCCTCCCCATAGAAATCTAAAATTCATATTGAGACATAATTTCTGTTTCAATCTCCGCTGCTTTGATCCATTCCTGCATTGCCGGCAGTGCCAAAACTGCTGCTACATAATCTCTAGAAACAACATCTAACTGCACATCATAAATCACAAACCGTAAAACAACAGGTGCAAAAAACGCATCAGCAATTGTGAATTTGCCAAACAACATATCACCATTACCCCCAAACATTTGGCGAAATTCTTGCCAGATATTAGTAATACGGTCAATATCTTGTTGCACGCCAAGCCCTAAACCTTTGCCAGGGTATTTAGCACGGCAATTCATCGGCATATTTTGACGCAGATTTTGAAAGCCTGAATGCATTTCTGCACTGATAGAACGGGCTAATGCTCTAGTAGTTATATCTTCTGGCCACCAAGGCAGATGAGGAAATACTTCAGCCAGATATTCACAAATCGCTAGAGAATCCCATACCGTTTGAGTATTGTGTAACAGCACAGGTACTTTTCCTGATGGAGAGTATTGCCGGATTTTTGATGAAGATTCTAGATTATAAAGAGGGATGCGAACTGTATTGAATTGTAACCCAAATTGCTTCATTGCTAGCCAGGGACGAAGAGACCAAGATGAATAATTTTGATTCCCAATTACCAAAGTCATTTGTGACATATTTTTATTACCTATAAAGGTGTTCAATCCACATAGATATGTCTAGTTTTGAACCTGAGGAAAAATATTTTCCTGTAACAGGATCATAAACTTGCCAATAGATATTACCGTGACGATCAACTTTTTGCGAAACTTGTAATTCTTGAGAATCTACTAATAAGGTTTTGACTATTTTTGCCCAGATGTAATGCAGAGATTCCCAAAAGCTGCCGTTGAATTTTCTATCTAGCTTGGAACCGCAACTTATTTCTATATCTTCTGATTCTAGACACCTAATGTAATTTTTCATAAAATTACTCCTGACATTTGCTCTGTACGTAAAACAGTAGCAACTCATCAACGAGTAATCAAACTATGGCTTGTATAGGTTCCATAAATATGATTTATAGACATAAAAAATGACTGATACAATATTTTTGTTACTACTAAATCAGGATCTGTATCAACTTTATTTCAACAATTGCCCATGAAACTCTCCCAACTTCGAGCCGTAGTTGCAGTTGCAGATTGTGGCAACTTTAGTGAAGCAGCCTTGGAATTGGAGCTTACCCAGCCAGCAATTAGTCATGCCATTGCTACCTTGGAAGAAGAACTGGGTGTGCCTTTATTTGCCAGAGGCCGTCATGGTGCTGTATTGACACCCGCAGGAGAGCGCATTCTCATTTATGCTCGTCAAGCCTTGCATAATCTAGAGATGATTCAACAAGAAGCAAATCTGCATAAAGGTTTACACGGAGGCCATGTGCGGATTGCGGCTTTTCGCAGTGTTGCTACTCATTTATTGCCAAAAGCGATCGCCCAATTTCACGATCAATTTCCCGAAGTAGCTGTCACAATTATAGAATGCCCAGCCTTTACTGAAGTAGAAAAGTGTTTGCGTGACGGACGCGCTGATATTGGCGTTACCTATCTACCCACTAGTGATGAATTTGAAGTATGGGAAATTGTCCGGGATGAGTATGTTGTTTTACTTCCACCAAAAGCCAAAGTGAGTAGTCCGAAAATTACTTGGGAAGACATAGCTGCATACTCACCAGTGTTGCTTGCTTGTCTACCCTGTGGACGAGCTCTCCATCATCACTTGAAGAATGTAGCACCTTTTATGAATATTGTGGGCGACATTCAAGAAGATTCCACCGTTGTCAGCCTAGTAAATCAAGGATTAAGAGCTGCAATTCTTCCTCGTCTCGCAGCTGTGCCAATTCCCCAACCAGTGCAGGTATACAGTTTACCACTACCACTAGAAAGAGTAATGGCAGTGGCAATTTTATCTCAGACCCTTCATGTTCCTGCCGTTTTCAAATTTCTGGAGATGCTGAGAAAATTTGACTTTTATAGTTTGGCGAAATCCACTTATTGATTACAATTTTAGGGTGTTATAAAGTTAGGACTATTTCCTTGACAAATAGATTAAGCTAGGACTTACGCAAGAACTCTCTAAAACCCTCTTAACTTCTCTGCGAGACGCTGCGCGTAGCTTGCTTCGACCTAGGAGTACGTGTCCTTTACGGTAGCCTTCTACGTTTTTCCATAATTTGGCGTAAGTCCTGTAAACGTAAATAGATGTCGTTACTTTTCTGACATTCACTTAAAGTATCCTAATCTATAACCTCACTTTGTTAAAAGAATTTTTTTGAAGATAATTCGCCTTTTTTGTGTAAGTATTCAGAGCAATCTTTAGCTTCTTCAGTCATAACAATATCAGGCTTTACTGCACACTTAAGATAATTATTATTGGAATAAAATTGACAGTTTCTGCAAGGAACTTTATGTAATCCCTTAACTTCAAAAACCATCTTATTGTCTAAAGCTGTCCGAATTTTTCGCAAAATCAGAAAAAAAATTACCCAACTGGAAAGCAAACCAAGAGGAGCCAGCGATACTAATATATCAGGGACATTTGAAACATTAACTTGTACTTGCTCTTGTTTGAGTTCACTGTGAGTTGATTGATGAATATTTCGATTTACTATTGAACTTTTTTCTATTATTTGCTTGATAGACATATTATGTATCCTTAGACTATACCGCCTTGATTTTTTGATAAAGAGATAATTTCTAATTGTAAGACAGCAACAATCAATTTCTGCCTACCAAATAACAAGAATAAAGAATCAAATGCCAAAGATTAGAATACTTTATATCTCGGATAACTGCTGAGTGTGATTACTGTTTTGTCTTCGTCAATATGTTTTTGACGGAGTCTGATAGTTATCGTCAGCAGTAAAATAAAGTAATACAATATCTTGGGAGCTTGTTTAAAAGCTAGTATGCTCAACGTTCCAATTATATATTTAACAGAATAATATTTATCCTATCTCTGTCGATAGTTTTGCTTGTTATTTATGGTTGTATGTCCAAAGAAGTATATTAAAAATTAGATGAGGAATATATGTTTCTGTGTTAAGGTAGATGACAATCTGAACTAAACTCTCAACTTAAGTAATAAAGCTCTTAACACTTCTTATTTTGCGTTGATTGTTAAAATGAATTATTTTGTCGAAATAGTAACTCATCATCTGATTAAATTATATAGATAGTAGATAAAACGAGCAACTATTATATTAGACATAACCCGTACTTGATTAGTTACCAATATTCAGATTTTTGGTTATTTATTCGCTAACTACGGTAAGATGCTCGACAGAATATATCATTGTTGAATCGTTAAATAACAGTAGAATTTTTATGATTTCACTAAAATTTTGATACCTACGCAAATATTTATGACAAAAAATTGGCAAAAAATAACTGCTTTTCTTTTTACAGCAGTTTTATCAGTGATTCTACTCATTTCTTGTCAACCGCTACCAATAGCTGGTTCGCAATCTCCCACAGCAACTCCTACTCCTACTGAATCGCATTCTCCTGTAGCTTCGACTCAAAGTGAATTGAGTGCTAACCCAGCCAAGCTACCGCCATTACCTTACGACTATGGGGTACTAGGAAAAGCTATTGATGCTGAAACAATGAAATTACATCATGACGCACACCATGCAAGCTATGTCAGTAACTTGAATGATGCTTTGAAAAATTATCCAAATCTGCGAAAAAAAAGTGTTGAAGCTTTGTTGAAAGATTTAAACAGTGTACCGGAAGACATTCGCACAAAGGTACGCAACAATGCTGGTGGACACCTCAACCATACAATGTTTTGGCAGATTATGAGTCCCCAAGGTGGTGGAGAACCAAAAGGAGCGATCGCTCAAGAAATTAACCAAACTTTTGGCAGTTTTGATGACTTTAAAAAACAATTTAATGCAGCAGGTAGCGATCGCTTCGGTAGTGGTTGGGTATGGTTAGTGCGTAATCCCCAAGGTAAACTTCAAATCACCACTACAGCAAATCAAGATAGTCCAATAACAGATGGTGCATATCCGATCATGGGTAACGATGTCTGGGAACATGCATATTATCTGCGCTATCGTAACCGTCGCGGCGAGTATTTGCAGAATTGGTGGGATGTAGTCAACTGGCCAGAAATTGACAAGCGATCGCAATTTTCATCCCAGCAACCTCGTTAACATCCAGTAAAGCGAAAAATGTACGTAACTTTAGGTTATGTTCATTTTAGAAGTTTTATGGAGCAGATTTGGGCATGACCGCAGCAGCAGACCCCGTAAAGTTGATGAAGCAAGAAGTTGGCAAAGCCGCCGCCGCCCTGGTAAAGTCAGGTTCAATAGTCGGTTTGGGTACAGGCTCAACCACAGCTTATACAATTCAGTTTTTGGGCGATCGCCTCAAGTCTGGTGAACTTAAAGATATCGTTGGCATACCTACTTCTTTTCAATCAGAAGTTTTGGCCAAGCAGTACGGTGTTCCTCTTACCACCCTAGACGCTATTGATCACATTGATATTGCGATCGATGGCGCTGATGAAGTCGATCCCCAAAAAAACCTGATTAAAGGTGGCGGTGCAGCGCATACCCGCGAAAAAGTAGTCGATTACTTGGCAGAACAATTTATCGTTGTAGTTGATAGTGGTAAATTAGTTGATCGTCTGGGATCAAGTTTTGCCGTACCAGTGGAAGTGATTCCAATGGCTATTACCCCTGTAACCAATGCAATTAAAAAACTTGGCGGAAAACCAGAACTCCGCATGGGTGTAAAAAAAGCTGGGCCAGTAATCACCGATCAAGGCAACATGGTTTTAGATGTTACATTTGATTCCATAGACGACCCAGTTAACTTGGAAAAAACATTAAATAACATCCCTGGTGTCTTAGAAAATGGCATCTTCGTTAACTGTGTAGATTTGGTTTTAATTGGTGAAGTCAAAGACGGCAAACCCTTGGTAAGGGAACTATAGATTTTCCTTAGTGTCTTAGTGTCTTGGTGGTTCAAGAATCAATTTTCACCACAAAGGCACAAAGACACTAAGATGTTAGATGCAAGCTACGACTCTTTCTGAGATATGGCTGATTCTGTGAAATATGGCTTTAATAACAACGCTTTGATTCCTCCTTTAGAAAGTGGCGATCGCTTAAACCGCCATGAATTTGAGCGTCGTTATACAGCAATGCCTCATCTTAAAAAAGCAGAGTTAATAGAAGGGGTCGTCTACTTAGCATCACCACTACGTTTTAGAAGTCATGGACAACCTCACGGACAGTTAATTACTTGGTTGGGAGTTTATCAAGTTTTCACTCCAGGCGTAGCGCTAGGCGACAATGCTACCGTTCGTTTGGATTTAGACAATGAACCACAGCCTGATGTTTTGCTGTTGATAGATAAACCAGCAAGAGGACAAGCAAAAATTAGTGAAGATGACTACGTAGAAGGCGCACCAGAATTAGTAGCGGAAGTAGCAGCCAGTAGTGCATCTATTGATTTGTATGATAAGAAACGCGCCTACCGCCGTAACGGGGGGCAAGAATATATCGTTTGGCAAGTTTTGGAGAACAAACTTGACTGGTTTTATTTGCAAAATGGTGAATATTTACCACTTGCGGCAGATGCAAATGGTGTTATCAAGAGTCAAGTATTTCCTGGTTTATGGTTATCGATTAACTCGCTCATTACAGGCGACATGACAACAGTTTTAGCAGTGCTGCAACAAGGGTTAAATTCCCTAGAACACACACAATTTGTGCAGCACTTAGCTTAATAAAACTTTAGAAAAATACCTTGAAAAATATCAAGAGTTAATGTAAAACGTGATATTAAGAGCCGAGAAAAATTCCCCTTTTTTCAGACAGTCTCCCTGGGGAAATTGGTTAACAGTATTTTTGGTGTGAGGACGTTTTAGAGAGTCTTGGTAGTTAGGGAGAAGGTATTTAGCAAAATTATTTAAAACAGCAAAGTTCTCAAGTCTGATGATTTGAGCAAATTTGTTGTCAGTACTTTATCAACAACATAGCTATGACCACAACTCTAGGAAGAAGCGAAAGTGGCAATCTGTGGGAACGGTTTTGTCAATGGATTACTAGCACCGAAAATCGAATTTATATCGGTTGGTTCGGGGTTTTAATGATTCCTACTTTATTGACTGCTACCATCTGTTTCATCATTGCCTTTATTGCTGCTCCTCCCGTCGATATTGACGGCATTCGGGAGCCAGTTTCTGGTTCTTTATTATACGGCAACAACATCATCACTGGTGCGATTGTACCCACATCCAATGCTATTGGTTTGCACTTTTACCCAATTTGGGAAGCTGCATCAATGGATGAATGGCTTTACAACGGTGGCCCTTATCAGCTGATTATCTTACATTTTCTGCTTGGTATCTTTTGCTGGCTGGGTCGGCAATGGGAGTTAAGCTACCGTCTGGGAATGCGTCCCTGGATTTGTGTTGCTTATTCGGCTCCTGTCGCTGCTGCAACCTCTGTTTTCTTAATTTACCCGATTGGTCAAGGTAGCTTTTCTGATGGAATGCCTTTAGGCATTAGCGGCACGTTTAACTTTATGTTTGTGTTCCAAGCCGAGCATAATATTCTCATGCACCCCTTCCATCAACTTGGTGTAGCTGGGGTATTTGGTGGTGCGTTATTTGCTGCTATGCACGGCTCTTTGGTGTCTTCTTCTCTAGTCAGAGAGACAACCGAAATTGAATCTGTGAACTATGGATACAAGTTTGGTCAAGAACAAGAAACCTACAGCATCATCGCGGCTCATGGTTACTTTGGACGTTTAATTTGGCAATACGCCAGCTTTAACAATTCGCGTTCCTTGCACTTTTTCTTGGCTGCTTGGCCTGTTGTTGGTATCTGGTTAACAGCCTTGGGTATCAGTACGATGGCATTTAACCTAAACGGGTTCAACTTCAACCAATCAGTACTTGATTCTCAAGGGCGTGTAATTAATACATGGGCAGATGTACTAAATCGCGCTAACTTGGGTTTGGAAGTCATGCACGAGCGCAATGCTCACAACTTCCCCCTAGACTTGGCTGTTGGTGAGTCAATGCCTGTAGCTTTACAAGCACCTGCAATTCATGGTTAGTCTGAGTTAAAGCGCTCTCTAACGGGAGGGCGCTTTTTCCATAGACAAATCTATGCACCTAAAGAAGGCTGATCCTTAGGCATAGTCAGAGCCATAGCTGCTGCAAAAGCCATCTCTGCTGCCATTTGATAAGCCAGTTTGATATTAGATGTAGTATCTTTACTATGGGAAGAACGATAAGCTTTACGAGTACGCGATTCTTCCCTGACATCACCAGCCACAACAGCTCGCTGTAAAATTATAAAGGCATCTAAGTCTTCTGAGTCGTAACTTGTTTGCAGTAGTACTTGTATCTGGTTTTGGTCTGTCACACTCAAATACCCAGTACTTAAAGCTTGTTGGACAATTTCTTTAATTAAAATCATAATTTTAAACCAAGTGTGAGTTAACAGTGATGCCTTTGTGTACGAGTTAGCTGTTGTGTGTAGATTTTGTCAATAATTTATAATAAATACACACCACAACACATCACCCATTTGGATCACCTGATCGGGTGATTGACAAAGTTTGGAGTATGGTTAATAAGAAAAAAAGTTAAGTTTTTTGGTTGTTTGAGAACCTAAATCATAAAAAGTATCGCAGATATCATTTTAATTTTAACTGCTGTAGCAAACAACTACTTTACTATTTAATAGTAACTTGAATAACTTCCGGATGTATAAGCCTAGAGAATGATAAATTGTTAATTGCGCTTATCGTTGATGCATTAGGCGATCGCTTGATTTAATGTATATATTAATTGATCTAAAACTCGCTCATCTTCAACTTGGCAATGTATATTTTTTAGCACCAAGATAAAAATATTTGACAATCAAGATTACAAAAGTAATAATATTGGCTTAATCGTAAATTTATATATAAATAAAATAGAAATAAACTTACTTCCTCAGAGTGAACCACTAAAAATAAAATGTGTTATTGTTATAAACAACTATTATTAAAAAACATTAATGTAGTTATAGTTGTGACTTGGTCGGTATGTAAATCATCGGTGTGCAACATGGTTAGAGCAGCATACTCTAGAAATTCGTTGCAAGAAAGTCGTCATCGCAGTCGGGGAAGTGCTTACTTGTTTGCACCGATGGTGAATTTTAATGTAATGGCTGAAGTTGGGGATACTCCACCCTAATGGAGTTGTACTTAGATAAAATACCAAAAATAATTCAACAATAATCACATTTTGGTGGATAGAATAAATTCTCCTCATAATTTGAGATCTCTCCATAAAAATGTAGGAATGTTGGAAACATCGTGAAATTGGGTTTTTGAAAAAGAAAAAACTTAAATTTCTTGACATGAAGTAGCTTGAGGCTCAACAAATGTTGTGTTGGCTGTGCATCCAGCTATTCATAATTGTCTTGTCTGTAACATCCAAATTTTTTGTATTTGAGGTTAGACAATATAAGTTACTGAAATATTACTTTGGGAATCCATCCCGAAAAAATATCAGTATCTTTACTTTGATATGTAAACACTGGGACAAAGTTTTTGTCAGCCAAGACGATTGATGTGCAGGTAAATTTGGAAACCTTCGTATTCCTGCAAACTAACTTCTCAAATTGATAGCAGGACAAGCACTACTCCCAGAAGATGGAATACAGTCCTAACAAATATTCAATACTGTCAAAAACAATTCATTTGAGATATATTCAGCCATGAATAACAAGCGATACTCCTCAAAATGGCAGCGCCTCCAAGAACTGTTATTAGTTACTTTGTTAGGAGATATTCCTACCATTGCTCTCGGACCAAAGTTACGGAATTTGATATATCGCAGAATTTTTGCTCGGATGGGCAATCCAGTTTACATTCAAAACGGTGTTGAATTTATTGGCACTGACTGTATTGAAATGGGCAAGGGAGTATACCTTTTTAAGGGTGTGCGTATTGATGCCAAAGGGCATCAAAATAATCGAGTTCATCTAGGCAATGGAGTTGCCATTGAACGTAATGTTGATATCGGGTGTATGGAAGACACTTATATACATATCAATGAAGAAACCTTTATTGGCACTGATGTCTGTATTGCTGGGCCTGGAAACATCAAAATTGGTAAACGTTGTATGATAGCAGCCCACTCTGGCATATATGCCAACCAACATAATTTTACAGATCCACTAAAGCCAATCAAATATCAAGGTATTACTCGCAAGGGCATTGTGATTGAAGATGATTGTTGGTTAGGGCATGGAGTGACAGTATTAGATGGTGTGACTATCGGTCAAGGCAGCGTTATTGGCGCTGGAGCCGTTGTCAATAAAGATATTCCTCCCTTCTCTGTTGCTGTAGGTGCGCCTGCACGAGTAATCAAAAGCCGAATTGCCAAGGATTTAGTCACATCTGGTGACTGAGAAACACTAAGAATTAGGTGCAACAGGAAACTTATTGCTGTTAGTGAACGTCACCAAATTAAACAGCTAAAAACTACCTTCTCAGGTGCATCTACAAGAGCAGACAAATCATAGCCCAACTTGCGTAAACGCGCAGCCCTGTCTCATAAATACAGCACGGTTTCCCTACCAAGCTACTGTATTCCTGATTTGTGCTAGCGTCTTTGCAAGAGAAAGGTTACTCAGTGATTACCCTGCACCTAAATTAAATTGTGGCCAGAAGGTTCTCCACTCCGACTAGAGTCATCTGAAAAAGGGACGAGATTTGGGTAATATAAAGGAGCTATCTTTTTCTGCATGGCAGATACCAACAGAAAAGCTCTTTTTCTCATAACCCTTGGAGATATTTCTATGGTGACTTTAAAAATCGCTGTTTATATTGTTGTTGCCTTCTTCGTTAGTATCTTTATCTTCGGATTTTTGTCGAATGACCCAGCTCGTAATCCCGGCCGCCGGGATGCAGAGTAATATCCCGATAAATTATCCGCGACTGCCGGCAGGCGAAAAACACCAGACTTAAGAACACTTGTTTCAACAAGACGGCAGTTGCTACAACGGAGGCAATCCCTCCGGCACTTGTGACTCTTTGCAACGCAGTGTTTTCTTCCGGGCGGTTTGCTGCTTGTAAGCAAAAAGCAAAATCGGAAGGCTAAAAGTGTAAATTCCTCCTTCCGGCTATCAATTGGCTATTTGCTAGCTTGATTGTTCCTAGATATGCTGCACTCAGTTCCACCGCCCGCACTGCTTCCCGTTACAGAACCTGTACAAACTGCAAATTCCATCTCATTGAAGAGTGATCTTCAGTTTCCTTCAGTTGTAGAGACTGATAGTAGTACCTCAGAAAATTTAGAACAATCCCACACACAACGGGAAACGCCACAAATCCCAAGTGTGGAACAGACTAATGATTCTGTGCAGCTACTAACTACCACTGAGGCTGTTAAAGATCACTCAACAGTACCTAACTCTCCAGAAACCTTCCCACCGGAATTTTCTCCTGTCAACGTCTCTAGAAGTGCCGCCAATTTGGGGCAGCCCCAGGTAGTGGGTTATCCTATGCCGCAGGTTCAAGCTTCTAATCCCGATGACGGCAGTAATCCAAATTTGCCTATTGATCCCAGCCTCACAAACAATAGAGACTCATTACCAGCCAAAACGCCAGTCTTAGCTGAAAAATTGGCTCCAACAGCACAACAGGCTCCTGGAAAAATTAATATTTCTGTATCTGCTGCTGATTATTCACCAAGTTCTCAACCAGTAACAAATACTATACAATTCAAATCTCGCAGCCCAACAAATACATCTGCAACGCCTTCCACTATAGAGTTTAACTCACCCCAACAAACCCAACCATCACCTACTACCACTCCCCAACAGACTGCACCTGCTACCACACCTCCAGCGAGAATGAGAGTAGTAGAAGTCACATCAGATCAACAGGTGTATGACGAACAACGGCGAATTGTCACGGCTGAAGGTAATGTGGTAGTACGCTTTGATGGAGCAGTAATAGATGCCGATCGCTTGCAAGTAAATTTAGATAATTTAATTGCCGTTGGGGAAGGTAACGTAGCCTTGACAAGGGGCGATCAGGTATTACGAGGACAACGTTTTACCTATAACTTTGTCCAAGACAGTGGAGAATTAGCAAATGGTAGGGGAGAGATTAATATCCCCTCAGCCCAAACAGATTTTGCTTTTTTACCTACGGATGTAACAGCCGGTGGTGTACCCCAGCGTCCTCCAAGCGATCGCATTCGAGCTAATCAACCAACTGCTGGTGTCAATAGTCCCGGAGGAGTTGACTTTGTGTTGGGTGGTACAGCAGATGCGAGAAACATCGCACCACCAAAAACAGGAGGTGTAGTCAAGCGGGTACGGTTTGAGGCTGCACGCATTGAATTTTACCCGCGAGGCTGGCAAGCTAGGGATGTGCGGCTAACTAATGACCCATTTTCGCCGCCAGAACTAGAACTGCGAGCAGATAAAGTAACTATGACGCGGGAAGCACCGCTAGTAGACCGCATCAAAACAGAGCGCCAGCGTTTAGTATTTGATCAGGGGATCACTATCCCAATCCCAGTAGATCAGCAGATTATTGACCGTCGAGAGAGGGAAGTTACACCTGCAATAGTGTCCCCTGGTTTTGATGGAGATAAACGGGGTGGTTTGTTTGTAGAACGTGGCTTTACACCAATAGATACAGAACAAACACGCTGGACAATCACACCTCAATTGTTCGTTCAGAAAGCTGTACAAGAAGGCACAAGTGATATAGCCTCACTGTTTGGTGTCAAAACAAAACTAAGTGCTGTTTTGAGTCCACGAGCTTCCCTCCGGGGTTCCGGGGAATTGACCAGTTTAAATTTGAACAAGGTAGACGAAAATTTACGGGCGAGTTTGCGATTGCGCCAAGAACTAGGCGACATCAATCCCCACATCTTGAATTTAGAATATAGCTACCGCGATCGCCTTTATAACGGTACTCTTGGTTTTCAAACCGTTCAAAGTAGTCTGGGTGCTGTAATTATCTCTCCGGTGATTCCTTTAGGTAAAAGTGGTGTTAACCTCAGCTATCAAGGAGGCGCTCAATACATCAACGCTAACACCGACCGCCAAGACTTACTAGAAGTCAACCGGGAAAACGATCGCATCTCACTAGGTCGTTTACAAGCTAGTGCTGATCTCAGTACTGGTATATTACTGTGGCAAGGTAAACCACTACCACCTACAGCTACTGAAGGATTAAAATATACAGCTAACCCTGTGGTTCCTTATTTACAGGCTATAGCTGGGATCAGAGGCACTACTAGCTATTACACGAATGGAGACAACCAAACCACCCTGACTGGTAGAGTTGGTTTAGTAGGACAGGTAGGTCATTTTTCTCGCCCCTTTTTAGACTACACTGCTTTTAATGTTATTTATTCTCAAGGTATAAACAGTGGCTTATCGCCCTTTCTGTTTGACCGTTCTGTTGATAACAGAGTGCTAAGTGCTGGAATTTCACAACAAATTTACGGGCCATTCCGCTTAGGCTTTCAAACATCAGTTAACTTGGATACAGGTGAAGAAAGCAGTACCGACTACATTTTAGAATACAGCCGCCGTACTTATGGCCTCACCTTGCGTTACAATCCGGTGTTGGAATTGGGTGGTATCAGTATCCGGATTAGTGACTTTAACTGGGCTGGTGGTACAGATCCATTTTCTGATGTTAAGCCAGTTGTGGGTGGCGTGCGACAGGATTATTAATCAAACAGGACTTACAGCCGAGCGATCGCACTGTAAATATAAAATAAATATTTTGTAATTCGACCCTAATTATGCATTGAGATATTAAATCTCAGGAAATAGTTAAATTTTAATATACCAAGATATACCTGAGGAGAACGCATAGACTTAGAAAGTCCCTTGGTGTAAACTTTACCAGCAAGGGAAAGAATAATTCTCAATGCTTAACAAAGTCATCATACTTTCACAAACACAGTATCAAGAATTGGCAACATTGGGGAAAGACAGTAAACAATAGCCATAGCTAAAACTAGGAGTTTTGCCAACCTATGCAGCCAATTCGTACATTCAACGTCTCCCCTTCACTACCGCCGCGACTCGAACCGCTGCGGCGGCTGGCATATAACTTGCACTGGGATTGGAACGTTGAGTCTAAAGATTTATTTCGCCGCTTAGACCCCGACCTATGGGAGTCTAGCCATCATAATCCGGTATTAATGCTGGGTACTATCAGTCAGGGACGGCTTTTAGAAGTTGTCGAAGATGAAGGCTTTCTAGCGCAAATGGATCGAGCTAACCGCCAGTTAGAAGATTATTTGCAAGAGCGCACTTGGTATCAAAAGCAACGCAGCCAACAGCCCAAAGAATGCTATGCCTACTTTTCGGCTGAATTTGGACTTGTAGATTGTTTACCTATCTACTCTGGAGGCTTGGGCGTTCTCGCGGGAGATCATCTCAAATCTGCCAGTGATTTGGGGCTACCTCTTGTCGGTGTCGGCTTGTTGTATCAGCAAGGCTACTTTGCTCAGTACCTCAATGCCGACGGCTGGCAGCAAGAACGCTATCTAAGCAACGATTTTTACAATATGCCTCTGCACCTGGAGCGCAATTCTGACGGTTCGGAACTGCGGATTGCAGTCGAGTATCCAGGACGCAAGGTGTATGCCAGAGTTTGGCGTGTACAGGTGGGAATGGTTCCACTGTATATGCTAGACACCAACATCGAACCGAATAATTCCTACGATCACGACATCACAGATCAGCTATACGGTGGCGACATCGATATGCGTATCCACCAGGAAATGATGCTGGGTATTGGTGGTGTACAAATGCTGAAGGCGCTGGGATACAACGTCACCGCCTACCACATGAATGAAGGTCATGCGGGATTTTCGGCATTAGAACGCATTCGTATTCTGATGCAAGAAGAGAAGCTAAATTATGCTCAAGCTAGACAGATAGTAGCTTCCACCAATATCTTTACTACCCATACACCAGTACCAGCAGGGATTGACTTATTCTCTCCCGACAAAATGTTGTATTACCTGGGGTACTATGCCGAAATCTTTGGCTTGCCCAAAGAGCAATTTTTAGGGCTGGGGCGTGAAAACACTGGCGATTTGTCCGGGCCTTTTAGTATGGCGGTACTCGCCTTGAAAATGGCAACATTTTCTAACGGTGTCGCACAGCTGCATGGTGTGGTGTCACGACAGATGTTTCAAGGTTTGTGGAAGCAAGTTCCAGTCGAAGAAGTACCAATTGCAGCAATTACCAACGGTGTCCATGCTCGTAGCTGTGTTGCTAAATCGACTCAAGAACTATACGATCGCTACTTAGGTCCAAATTGGTCTTCACTACCACCAGATAACCAACTATGGGAGCGAATGGACGCAATTCCCGATGAGGAGTTGTGGCGCAATCACGAACGCTGCCGCTTAGATATGGTTTTGTATGTGCGGGATCATTTGGTCAAGCATTTACGCGATCGCGGCGCTTCCGCCTCAGAAATTGATCAAGCTCAAGAAGTTCTTGATCCCAACGTCTTAACTATTGGTTTTGCTCGTCGTTTTGCCACCTACAAACGTGCTACTCTCTGGATGCGTGATTTAGAACGCATCAAGCGGATTTTGTTGGGTAACAAAAACCGAAAAGTGCAGTTTGTGATTGCAGGTAAGGCACATCCCAAGGATATTCCTGGTAAAGAACTGATCCGCGATATCAATCACTTTATCCACGAACAACATTTAGAAAAACAAGTGGTGTTCGTTCCCAACTATGACATTCACATCGCCCGATTGATGGTGGCAGGTTGTGATATCTGGTTAAATACGCCGCGTCGTCCACGAGAAGCCTCTGGGACTAGTGGGATGAAAGCAGCAATGAATGGATTGCCTAATTTAAGCGTCCTAGATGGCTGGTGGGATGAAGCTGATTATGTTCGTACAGGTTGGGCAATTGGACACGGTGAAAACTACGACGATCCTAATTATCAGGACGAAATAGAAGCTAACGCCCTCTATGAGTTACTAGAAAAGGAAGTCATACCGCTGTTTTATGATCACCGCGATGTCGATGGCTTACCCCGCTTGTGGGTTGCCAAAATGAAAGATGCCATCCGGTTAAATTGTCCGTTCTTCAATACAGCGCGGATGGTGCGAGAATATGCCCAACGGGCTTATTTCCCAGCCAGCGATCGCTATCATACTCTGACTACCGATAACTATGCCCCAGTCAAGGAATTAGCCACCTGGAAAGCAAAACTAAGTGAAGACTGGTTCAACATCAAAATTAAAGATATTGATGTATCGGCAGCTGCGGATATTGAAGTTAACCAAACCGTTGCCGTCAAAGCCAAAATTGACTTGTCAACTTTGAAAAATGATGATGTGCAAGTGGAACTATATCAAGGTGCAATTGATCCTAACGGTGATATCGTCAACGCTACACCAGTAGTGATGGATTACCAAGGACAAGATGGACAACAATTGAGTATTTACACAGTCAACATCACCTACACCACCTCTGGTTTGCAAGGCTTGTCTTTGCGTGTGTTGCCAAGAAATCAATATTTGTCTAGTCCTTATGAACCAAGGTTGATTGCTTGGGCAGAATAAATTAGGGATTAAGAGTTTGTAGTAAGCACTTTAGTGCTTAGAAAATAAGGACTGAAGTCCTTACTACGAACTAAACTTACCCATCAATTCAATAGTAGGGGCTAGAAATTACTCTAGCCCCGTTTTCATAGGAATGATAATGTAGCCAGTAGTGCGATCGCCTAGTACTAGGTTGCGTTGTTCACCCCAATACCACCAGTAGGCTGCAACATAAGCACAAATTAAGCTATCTAGTTTATCTTCGGTTGCTTTGAGGGCTGTGCCAGTGGTGGGAATTTCGGCAGGAAATGAACCGCAGAGGCGCAGTGAACCAGCGCTGCGGGAGGATTTCCCTCCGCAGGCGACTGGTGAACCCGAAGGGAGACGCAGAGAAGGAGAAAGAGAGGGTAAGGTATCAAGAATGAAATTATAGAGTTTGATTAATTCTAAGCGACGCTCATTGATGCGTCCTTTTTTGTATTTGAGAATGCGTTCTAAATTGAATAAATTAACTATTGCTGGGTGGGGAAAAACTTCTATTTGATATCTGCCAAGTTTTTGGGGATCAATAGTAGGTGCGTGTGCAAAACCACGGGCTTCTAGTTCTAAGCCAAAGTTAATAGTGCGTTCTGCAAAGGGTAAGTTTTGGTTAGCTGGATAACAGCCAGCGTGATATTTGCCAAAGTATTTGTGAGTGAGTTTGTCAGGTAGGCGACTCCCAGTAGCGTTGGGAATGAGGGTAGGTGCATCTACGGCAATAATGGCTGGTTCATGCTGGTGTATGCGCTGATCAATCCAGGCAAGGATATCTACAATGGCATCTTCACGATCTAGATCAAGTAATTGCAATTGTCCATCTGTGAATTGTAAGCAACACAAGCCGCTAGGTTGAGATTTACAGCCTAAAAAAATGCAGATAAATTTCATTGTTACACCCTACTTACCAAATTAGATTAAATAAGAACAGTTCACTAAATTTCTGATACAAATGAGTGGTCTTT
>JBBSOP010000019.1:0-20529 GCA_038259655.1 Chroococcales cyanobacterium | reverse complement strand
GCTTTTTCCTGTATATCTTCCCCAACCAGATGTTCTAAATTTTCCTGCGGTAATAATGTGGCTGCGGTTTCTTGGTGTTGATATTCCTCAATCAGCGAGCTTATTTGCTCATCGTTTACTGCTGCGGTTTCAACTTCTTCACCTTCATATTCCCAGATTAATTCTCTTGATTGCTCATTTGCTTCTTCATCATCGGCAATTTGGGATACTGGGGTGGTTTCAATTTCTAGATCGTCAGACTCCCATAACATTTCGCCTAAATTGCGTATCAACTCCTGTCCTGGAGAGTCTGTTAGGCTTTCGGACGTTTCAGAAGTTGTAGTTTCGGCTTCTGGCTCTTCATTATCCTCGTACCATTCGCTTAAATTACGTGTCAACAGCTGTGTGCCAATATCATAAGAAAGTTCTCCAATTGTACCGACACGGAGTTCACCTAACTGCACCATCCGCGTTGCTAATTGATGATTTGGTGCGGGTGATGTGAGCAGTTTTTCGCCAAAAACTAGCAGCCAATCTATCCAACGCTCAACACTAATGCGTTCTTCCATTCGTTCTAGATACTTTATTGCCCACTGTTGTTCTCGTCCTTGAGAGACACCTTCCAACAGTTCATTAAACAAAAGTTCCAGATCCGCATTCGTGAGTTGAGGTGGTAATTCTACAACCTTCTGTCCCCTTGCAGTCTTGATAACACGAGTCTGCGGACTACCAACGGGGCTATTTAAAAACGTTATAAGCCACTGCAATAGCTGCGTTAGATCTGCCATACTCTTGGATTTTATTTCTCCTAGATTGTAGCGATCGTTGTGTTAAAAAAATCTCTAATTACGTAAAAATAACTGAGTTTAGCCGGGTTTTTAGTCATAGGATTATAAAAAATATACAAAACTTGGTAATTAGAGGTTAGAAAAGAGGCAGGGGAGCAGGGAGCAGGGAGAAAAGGAGAAAGAAAGATTATGAACAAATTCAAGACATTCTTCAGTCCCCTCTGCACCCTGCCCCTCTGCCTCTTTCCCATGCCCCATTTCCAATAGCTTACCCTTGATCTGTGGTCGATTCATTTGCGGCATATTGATTAATCAACTCCTGAACAATAACTTGTGGATCGTCAGTCTCAATTGCTAGCTGTTGAGCAACTTGCTGGCGTAAGTTCTCATCTTGCTGCAACATGACAAACAATTGTTCTAGGCTGACAGTTTGGTATTCTCCTTCTGCTGGGATGGATTCTTCCACCGCCGGGATATTATCTTCCTCGTTTAATTCATCTTCTAGTAAGTAGTTATCTTGAGGTAGGAAGGTTTCACTAACAGCATCTGGCCCTTCATATTCCCATACTGGTTCGCTTTGATTGCGTTTCAACACCTGCATACCAATATCGTAGGCAGTATTTCCAATTTCTCCAATGCCTAGCTCACCCAGTTGTACTAACCGAGCAGCTAGTTCATTGTTGGGTGTAGGTGATGCTATTAATCTTTCACCAAAGCGTCGTAACCATTCTATCCAGCGTTCAGTAGAGATGCGATGCTCAATGTTATGCAACCACTTTTGCGCCCAAGCTTGTCCTCGCGCCTGATGTACTCCCTCTAGAAGTTCGGTAAACAGAAGTTCTAGATCTGTGTCGGTTAGAGGTGGCGCTGGTTGTGTTGGCACATTATCTCCTGTTTTGGAGGAAGTCTGTTGCCCACCAAACAAGCGCTGAAAAATTTTTTTAAGCCACTGAACTAACCGCCTGAGCATTTGCTGCACCATTGAGTATTGCTTATTTTAAGATTGTAGCGATCGCACTGTACCATCGTTTCACTCTCGTCAATAAAATGTACATTAATCAATGGGCAATGGACATTGGGGAAAGAACTCTCTTTGTCCCCTTGTCTCCCCTGCTCCCCCTACCTGCCTCCACCCATCATTTTTGGGTTGACAGACCACTAGAGGCTAGAGTAGTGTATTTCATTCATATAAAAAAGAAGGGTCAAGCAACGCTCACCCTTCTTGTAATTTAATTAACCACTGTTACAAACGCGATTAATTACCTTCATATACCCAAGCTTGATATTAGCTAGGTGTTTTAACTTGACGTGCCATATCTAAATAAGCACTCATATTCGCCCCTGGACGACGACGACCATTAGAACTAGCAGCCGAAGGAGCAAGATATTTCGGTGCAAAAGTTGTTTCTTTTGGCTGTTCTTTTACTGCTTTAGCTGCTGCTGCTTTGTCCTTTTTGCCGGGTTGAACCCGAAGACCTTCAGCAGTCTGAACCATTTCAACATCCGCTGGTTTGGCCTTTTGATCTGTTTTTGCCTTAGTCTTAGTCTTAGTCTTAGCTTTAGTTGCGGCAGTTTTTGTGCCGTTCAATGACGCTGGCTGAGATGGTTCTGACGTATCTGATGTAACTGTTTCAGCCGCTTTTTTTGCAGTTGATGTAACTGTCTCTGCTGCTTTTTGTGCGTTCGCTGCAACTGTATCCGCAAATTTTTGTGCGTTTGATGCAACCTCTTTAGCAGCATCTTTAGCAACTTCTTTGGCTTCATCTAATTCCAGGTAGTAACCGTTGCTTTTGCCCTTTTTCTTCCCAGGTAACAGCCCTGTGATAAAACCTACAATCCCGGTGATTAAATTGGTGATTAACTTTTTGATAGAACCGAACATTAGAATTGCTCCTGTTTCTTAATATTCTGTAAATTTGGCCGTAATGTTAAAAACTACAGCAGAATGTTACATTTTTTTACGCCACGTTATTCTGGTGGCCAGCTTTATAGATTTGTACTTAATCAACATTGTAGTAACCCTACAGGGCAAATGTTATCAACTTTATAAGCATTTGCAACTGTAGACACTGAAAATTAATTATGAAATTTGACTGTAACTAAGGGCAAGATTCTGAAAGTATGCTTAATAAAATTTAATAGAGGAATGGGGCATTGGGCATCCCTTCTCTGCGAGACGCTGCGCGTTAAGCGTAGCTATGCCGCAGGCTTTACGACTACGCTCAGGGCAAGTGGGCATGGGGCATTGGGCATGAGTTATTTTCATCTCCTTCCCCCTGCCTCCCCTACTTCCCCTACTTCCCCTACTTCCCCTGCTTCCCCTGCCTCCCCTGCTTTCCCCTACCTCTCTTGCTCCCTGCCTCCCCTGCACTTTGCTCCTAAACCACTAACGGGAGTGTCACACCCTCTCCACAGGTGGCTATGGTACTCAGTTAGATTTTCTACAGACTTAATGCAGGTAAATTTAGGAGATGAACACTGAAAATCAGCAATGTAACCCTGTTTTATTGGTACATGGCATTGACGATACAGGTGCAGTTTTTGATCAAATGGCGGGTTACTTAAGAAAACTGGGGTGGTCTGTACATACCCTAGATCTAGCGCCCAAAAATGGTGATGCAGGTCTTGATCTGTTGGCAAAGCAAGTGGCAGATTATATTGCCATTATTTTTACCCCAGAACAACCCTTCGATTTGATCGGCTTCAGCATGGGAGGAATCGTCAGCCGCTACTATGTTCAGCGACTAGGGGGAATTAACCGTGTACAGCGATTTATTACTATCTCTTCACCTCATCATGGCACTGTAGTTGCCTATGCTTCCCAACGTCTCGGTTGCTTGCAAATGCGTCCTAACAGTGCTTTTCTCAAAGATTTAAACTCTGATGTTGTGATGTTAAGACGTTTGAGCTTTACATCTATTTGGACACCTTATGATTTGATGATTGTTCCTACAAATAGTTCACAACTGCCCATAGGAGAAGAAGTAATTTTACCAGTCGCTTTGCACTCTTGGATGCTGAGCGACTCTAGATGCTGGGCAGTAGTAGCAGAAGCCTTGATCAAGCCGATTAAGTCCTATCCCCAATTTGGGTATATTCATAACTTCCAAAAATCGACTCTGGGTAACGGTAATATTTGAGTTCTATCAAATTATGAAAAGGATCTTCTAAAAAGAAAGTACGATGCTCTAAAGCAGAGCCAACAAAGCGATTTTTAGGCTCTTCACGAAAAAGTAGTTGTTTTTGTTGTGCTTTGTTTAGTAAGTCTTCCCAGTCGCGTTCTTGGGTGAAAATTAGCCCAAAGTGTCTGGGATAAATAGTACGTTGGGGTATCAAGGGTTCCCTAGTGAGATGAGCTACCAATTGATGACCGTAGAGGTTGAGAATTAAAGCTTGGGGATTTTCACGACCAGGAACGCAGCCCAATCCATCAACATAATATGCTTTTGTCTGAGCTATATCAGTGACAGGAAAAGCCAGATGAAATAAAACTTGGCTCATAGCTGGTGTATAACAAACGTGTAGTTGATGCCATAGCAGAAGACGAGGCTCAGATCCCTGACTTCTTTGAGAAGTCAGGGATCTTGTTGTTCTATATATACAATTTATTCTTTAAACTTCGATTGTGGTCAACTTGAACACAGTTTTAGATAATCTTAGCTTATATCCTGGTGACGATGTTTGCATGAAATCTTGAGACTGACAGGGAAGAAGCAGGGGAGGCAGGGGGAGCAGGGGAGGCAGGGGGAAGGAGATGAAAATAACTCATGCCCTATGCCCTATTCCCAATTTCCAAAATTGGTTATTCTGTTGATATTCTGGCAAAAATACTCGTGATTCATTGCTGATGTTATCTTTAATTGACTCTGCGAATCCTTGGTTAGTGGGAGTAGGATTAAACGCAATTTTATTGGGTTTAGTTTGGATTGCTCCTAAAAAGTTGCTGACTCCAGCAGGATTATTTCACGCTTGGTTACTGGGTGTATTGATTTGGGGAACTCTGGGTTGGCATGGGTATGTAGTAGTTGTGTTCTATTTTGTGGTTGGTTCTGGGGTGACGCGCATTGGGATGGCACAAAAGGAAGCAGAAGGAATAGCTGAAAAGCGTTCTGGAGCCAGAGGCCCAGAAAATGTCTGGGGTTCGGCTTTAACTGGGGCATTGTGTGCTTTAGGAATAGGAATGATCAATTTTGGATTTCTGGCTTCTAGTTCCCAATCCCTAGTTTCTAGTCTTCAATCTCTGCTCCTACTAGGCTACGTTGCAAGCTTTAGTACCAAGCTTTCTGACACTTGTGCCAGCGAAGTGGGTAAAGCCTACGGTAAAAGTACCTTTTTGATTACTACGCTACAACCAGTACCTCGTGGTACAGAAGGGGCAATTAGCTTAGAGGGAACTTTAGCGGGTGTGGTAGCCTCAATTGCGATCGCCTTAGTCGGTTGGGGTGTCGGTTTGATTAACTTATTGGGAATAGGCTGGTGTGTATTAGCAGCGTTTATTGCCACCAATTTAGAAAGTGTAATTGGGGCAACATTGCAATCTAAATATACTTGGCTGACCAATGAAGTTGTGAATATTTTGAATACATTAATCGGGGCGATCGCAGCTATGTTACTTGCTTGGATATGGACAAGCACTTTTGCCTAATTATTCTCTTAACTTATTAAGAAATTTAAAAGTACTTTAACTACTACATTTGTGGTGTAGTTGCCATGCTGCGATGCAAGAGATAAACTTAGCGATTGACCCTTACCTAAAAAATGTCAATGACAATACTAAATTATTTTATGTTAACAATTCTTCGTAACTGAAAGTTGAATCGGTATATTTTATAGTTTATAAAATTTTAGCTGTCTTTATTGGCTTAATTCATGGAATCTTTATCATTTTTGACCGTTGATGACCAACCACTTTCTATTGACAAAGCAGTAAAATATCTGCAAGCCTCTGGAAAGTTAGCTCAGTTTATTGGTGACATTCTTCGCCAGCATGTTATTGAGCAAGAAATCCAAACACGAGACGACATTGAAATCAGTCCGGCTTTAACGGAACAGACAATTATTGATTTTCGCCTCAAAAATCAACTGACAGACCCCCAAACTTTTCAAGAATGGTTAAAGAATAATGGTACAGATTACGCAACTTTCCACTCATCAGTCGCTTTTGGTTTTAAATTAGAAAAACTTAAAACTTTGGTGACAGAAACAAAACTCCCAGAATATTTCATTGAACGTAAGATTTTTCTAGATCGGGTAATTCTCTCTCGCATTGTTGTTAATAATCAAGAACTCAGTGAAGAACTACAAACTCAAATCGAAGAAGGAGGTAGTTTTGAACAACTAGCTAAAGAGTATTCACTGTCAGATGACCGGATGGTGAACGGTATGATGGGGCCAATTAGTCGGGGAACAATGCCAGATAAATTGAGAGCTGCTGTTGATATCGCAACTCCAGGACAATTGGTAGGGCCAATTGAAATTGAAGAAAGTTATGGTTTGTTTCGAGTAGAACAATTTCTGCCAGCATCTTTAGAAGATACTCAACTCAAGCAAGCATTACAAAACGAATTATTTGAAAAATGGCTAGCAGAGAAAATTCAAAAATTGACGGTGAAACTACAGGTGAGCTAAAACCTGTGGATAATGAATTTCTACAAGAAAATGTGCTAGCTTCTATCCCTTGGAATCAACCACCTCTATGCTGGCTGACTCCTGCACAACAAACTAGATTGCAAACTCAGTCTCAAGCTCGTCAGTATCGGCTTGGTGAAAAAATTTGGTCAACCGCAGCAAGTGGTTATCAATTCTTGATTGTGACTGGGAAAGTCCGCTTACGCACAGAAGTCCAAAAGTTTGCAGAACAAGATGTTGGTAAACCTTTGGCAGCTTTACAGGCGGGGGATTGGTTTGGTGACTTACAAAAGCTGGCTGTAGAGTACAAAGCTGTCGCTGCTAGTAAAGAAGTCGTAGTAGTGTGGTGGGATACAGCTTTATGGGCAGAATTTTCCACACCCGAAATTGAGGAGTTCTGGCTGGGGTTAAGAGAAGATAAAGAGATCAAAAAACCAGCAGACAAGGAGATTAAGCAAGAGATTTTACCCCTGTCTCCCTCTAGTTTTGTTGCCCCTTCTCCTGTTACATCGCGTTATCCTTTTGTATCTGGCTGGAATACAGGTGCTGCTTGTTTAACAATGGTGGCGCAACAGCTAGAAAATCCTGTGAAACTGGAATGGGTGCAACGTCAACTCAAGGGACAACGCCCTAAAAATCTTGTAGAAGCAGCCGAAAAATTAGGATTGGTATTGCAGCGTTTACAAGTGAGTTGGAGTGATTTACGGCAGTTATCATTTCCAGCCTTACTACAGTGGAAAACAGACTCACTCTCGACTCCTGCTTGGGTAGTAGCCTATGGAGTTCAAGGCGCTAATTTAATTATTGCTGATCCTCAAAATCCCGATCATATTTGTGAAAGCTTGCCACAATCGGTAGTTGAGACTGCTTGGGATGGACAACTTTGGCAAGTAGAACTGATATCTAAACAAGAAAAATTTAACCTTAGTTGGTTTACACCAGCGGTTTGGAAGTTCCGGAAATTGCTAGGTGAAGTATTGCTGGCATCTTTTACCTTGCAGCTTTTGGGGTTAACTACACCGCTAATTACGCAAGTCGTCATTGACAAAGTGATGGTGCAGGAGAGTTTACCAACTCTCGATGTCATGGCGATCGCTTTATTGTGTGTAGCCTTATTTGAGTCTATACTCGGTATTCTACGACTATTTATTTTCACCCACACAGCGCGTCGTTTGGATTTAAGCTTATCGGCACAACTATTTCGCCATCTGATGCGTCTGCCTTTAGCTTATTTTGAGTCGCGGCGTGTTGGTGACACAGTAGCTAGAGTTCAAGAATTAGAACAAATTCGTCAATTTCTCACAGGTACTGCATTAACTGTAGTTCTAGATAGCATCTTTACGGTGGTGTATCTAGCATTAATGTTTTACTATAATATCCCGCTGACATTTGTGGCTTTGGCAGTGCTGCCGTTATTTGCCACTTTGACGATAGTTGCTACACCCATTTTGCGTAACTGGCTAAACGAAACTTTTAATCGTAGTGCTGATAGTCAATCGTTTTTAGTAGAGACAATCACAGGCATCCACTCAGTTAAAGCTCATGCAGCAGAACCAGTAGCACGCGATCGCTGGGAAGGTTTATTTGCTCGTTTTATCCGTACTGGTTTCAAAGCCTCAACCACTTCTAACATTAGCAGTAATATTGGTGACTTTCTCACTAATCTTTCTTCTTTACTAATTTTATGGTTTGGAGCCAAATTAGTAATCGAA
This sequence comes from Chroococcales cyanobacterium, assembly GCA_038259655.1. Classification (GTDB taxonomy): domain Bacteria; phylum Cyanobacteriota; class Cyanobacteriia; order Cyanobacteriales; family Nostocaceae; genus Halotia. The sequence goes on along the minus strand of JBBSOP010000019.1, from coordinate 12,422 downwards.
CAAAAGCTAACTATTGGTCAGTTGGTAGCCTTTCAAATGTTGTCTGGTAGAGTTACAGGGCCTCTTTTGCGCTTAGTACAGTTGTGGCAAAACCTCCAACAAGTTCTACTTTCTGTAGACCGAATTGGGGACATTCTCAACGTTGCTCCCGAAGCTGAACCCGGAACAGGTCTAGTTTTACCACCCCTCAAAGGTCAAGTTACCTTCGAGCAAGTCTTTTTTCGCTATCAACCGAATGTTGAACCTGTCCTCAAAGGTATCTCATTTAATGTAGAACCAGGGCAATTTGTTGGCATCGTCGGACGTAGCGGTTCAGGTAAAAGCACCCTTTCTAAGCTTTTGCAACGTCTCTATCAAATTGAATCAGGACGCATTCTCATCGATGGATTTGATATTAAAAGTGCTGATTTAGCTTCACTGCGACAACAAACTAGTGTCGTTCTCCAAGAAGACTTTTTATTTAACGGTTCTATCTTAGAAAATATTTCTCTTGGTAATCCCGACATTAGCGCCGAGCAAGTAGTAGAAGCTGCCAGACTAGCTGTAGCCCATGACTTTATTAGTCAATTACCTTACGGTTATGAAAATAACGTTGGTGAACGAGGAACAGCTTTATCTGGTGGACAAAGACAACGTATTGCTCTAGCTCGCTTGTTTATTTCCCAAGCGCCGATTTTAGTTTTGGATGAAGCTACCAGTGCGTTAGATAGTGAAACTGAGCAACAGGTACTGCAAAACTTACAAAAAATTTCCGCTGGACGGACTGTGTTTTTGATTGCTCACCGTTTTGCTCCTCTCAAACGTGCTGATTTGATTTTGGTTTTAGAGCAAGGCATCATTGCCGAACGCGGTACTCACTCACAGTTGTTACAACAAAAGGGTTTGTACTGGTCACTATATCAACGGCAACAAGCAAATATTTAGTTGTTAAGTAGTTACAGAGCAAGCTTAAGGATACTTTTTGGCGAATGGAGTAATGCTCCCTTCGCCTTCGTTAAAATATAAACGATGGTGAATAATAGCAGATAAATAACTATGCATCCCATATTAAAGGTTGATATTTCAGAATTAAGTGTAGCCGAGCGAATACAACTTGCAGAAGATTTATGGGATAGCATTCTAACTGATACTAATGCAGCTCCTCTGAGCGAGGAGCAAAAACAAGAACTAGATAGACGTTTAGAAACACATCGTCAAAATCCAAAACAGGGTTCAACTTGGGAAGAAGTTAAGCAGAGACTGGGTTTTTTTGAATGATTTATCAGTATGCCACACCTTCACTATGGGGTAAGACGTGGGGCTTTTGCTATTTCAACTAAGGTTTGATCGCAACAATACAAATTCTTTGATAGTCTGCTGTCCAAGTACCTTGTTGATAAAGTGTTGGCTTGATCTGCTCCTCTACGGTGCGAATTATTTGCATTTGTTGGTCAGCAGACAATCCCACGAAGAAAGCATCAGCAAACATCTTAATCCAGTTCGCCATACCAGCTTCTTTTTCTGCTAGAAGAGTGGGACGAGCATACAAAGTGGCATAAGTAACATGAAAGCCTTGCTGTTCTAGTAAGGTAGCATACTCACCAATACTAGGAAAATACCAAGGATTCCGTGCTGGTGCAGAAATAGCGATCGCCTCTAAAGCACTGTTCAAAGCTTGGGCGATCGCTTGAATATTTCCTTTACCCCCAAATTCTGCCACAAAACGCCCTCCAGGCTTTAACGCCTGATATATAGAAGCGATCGCCTGATCTGCTTCTTTAATCCAATGCAAGACAGCGTTAGAAAATACAGCATCTAGTGGCTGATCTACTTGAAAACTCCTAGCATCAGCAACATCAAAAGATAGATCAGGATAGTTTTGTCTTGCCTTTTCGATCATTGAGGATGCATGATCAATTCCAGTAACCTTAGCTCCCACCTGGGCAATTTTTGCTGTCAGTTGTCCAGTTCCACAGCCAAGATCCAAAATAGATTCTCTAGGTTTGGGGTTGAGTAATTTCAGTAAGTCTTGGCCATGCTCCCAGACAAAAGCATGTTTATTTTCATAAAGGTCTGCATCCCAATTATTTGGGAGTAGTGAAAGATTATTCATAAGTTCTGAAAGTACAAAGTATTGGTTTGCTAGTCTTTAACTAATACCAATTCTTAATTAAAAAATTCAGGTATAGGTTCATTAGTTGATGACTGCTTAGTAATTACAATAAAAAATATTTTTAGTTATGTCCAATATATATTTCCACCTTGATTAATACTTAAAAGATATTAGTTCAGGTAATCAATGGAATTACGACACTTGCGCTACTTTGTCACCTTGGCAGAAGAATTGCACTTCGGACGGGCGGCGGAACGATTGCACATTGCTCAACCTCCCCTAAGTCAACAAATCCGCCAATTAGAGACGGAGTTAGGTTTTGAACTGTTTCACCGCACCAAACGTAGTGTGCAGTTAACAGAAGCAGGGCTAGTTTTTTTGGGTGAAGTCCAGCAAATTCTCAAGCAATTACAGCAAGCAATCCAAATTGGACAACAAACTAGTCGCGGTGAACTCGGACAGTTAGTAGTCGGCTTTGTCAGTTCTGCGGCGTATAATATTTTGCCAATAGTTTTACGAACCTTTCGGACTTGCGTCCCTGGTGTAAGCCTAGAGTTGCATGAACTAACTACAGATCAACAATTAGAGTGGTTACGAACAGGCCGCATAGATGTAGGATTTCTGCGTTTACCTGTGGAAGAAAATACATTTAGCTGGGAAATAATTTTTCAAGAGTCGTTGATGGTAGCACTACCTGAAGCACATTTGCTAGCGAATCAATCTGATATTTGTTTGCAACAGCTTGCTAAAGAACCCTTCATTTTATTTCCCAGAATCTTAGCGCCTGGACTATATGACTTAATCATTAGTCTTTGCCAACAAGCAGGTTTTAGTCCCGCTGTCACTCAACAAGCCATTCAGATGCAAACAATTATTAGCCTAGTGGCCGCTGAGATGGGTGTGGCGATCGCACCAGCATCTTTACAAAACATGCAACGGATTGGCGTAGTTTATAAAAATATCCAACAAGCCAGCCCAAAAGTTCCACTAGCGGTAATTTGGCGCAGCAACGAGAACTCCCCCACGGTGCAAAGGTTTTTAGAGGTAGTCAGACAAGCTTCTCAACAGTGGTAAGCAAATGATAGTGAGCTTAAATATAGTAAATTTGTGATTCTGATAATGACATGGTAAGTTATAGAATATTTTTATCTAATCCGATTAGAATTTCAAAACTCATATTTATACTTGATTGAGCATGGTAGTATTACTAGGAATTTAGATGATTTTATAGCTCGATCGACTCACAATATCTGTCTTTATGATTACAAACTACTACGTTTTGAAAGCGAACGTTTTAGTACTTATTCGTGTACCAATTTTCCTGAATCTATAAGTTAATATTTTATGTTTTATTCTAATAATCGAAACCTAATTTCTAAACTAGTTGATGAAAAAGTTACTTCATCTTTAGGTAAAAAAACAGACATTTTTACTGACTCGCAAAATTACTCTAGCTTCAGTTTAAGTGGCGCAAATGCATCAACATCAATCAATTACAGTAGTTCTAATCCAGATAACATATATGCTAGGAAAGAAAATACGGTTACAAGTAAATCTGTTTCCCAAAGTAATCTAAGTAACAATACTACTACTCAAGCAATCCAAGCAGACTTAATAGTAAGCAATACTTCAAATCCCAGTTCTGCCGTTGCTGGGAGTACAATTCAAGTCAGCTATGAGATTATGAACCAAGGTTCTGGCAGTGCTGATTACACTTACACCAAATTTTACCTGTCTAAAGATAAAGCTTTTAGTAACGATGATGTTGACTTAGGGTATGACTATATCGACAGTGTCGCTGCGGGTACTACTCTCACACATACACTCTCACTCACAATTGATAATGATACTGCCGCAGGTAAGTATTATCTACTTTACCGAGCTGATGCTTATAGTAGCCTAGCTGAAAGCAATCAAAGCAACAATATTCCTAGCAGAGAAATCACTATTACTCCTATTACTCGTATTAATGTTAATGATGACGGATTCAATTCAACCACAGGTTATGGTTTAATAAATGCCGCAGCAGCAGTAGCTAAAGCTATTGGTCAGCCTACCTTTGCTGATGTTTCTAACTTAGGTGGTGAAAATTGGGGGGCTGACGCGATTAAAGCGCCGGAAGTCTGGGCTAAGGGATACACAGGTCAGGGTGTTGTAGTTGCTGTAGTAGATAGCGGCGTTGATCGCAAACATCCAGACTTGAAAGATAATATTTGGAAGAATAGCAAAGAAATTGCTGGTAATGGCAAGGATGATGATGGTAATGGGTACGTTGATGATGTTTACGGCTGGAATTTCGCCCAAAACGACAATAAAACCCTGGATTTAGTCAATGGTCATGGTACTCACATTGCCGGCACGATCGCAGCAGCGAAAAACAACTTTGGTGTTACTGGTATTGCTTATAATGCCAAAATTATGCCAGTAAGGATTTTTGATAATTACGGTCAAAGTACTTTTAATGCCTTATCAGATGGCATTCGTTATGCTGTAGACAATGGAGCTAATGTTATTAATCTTAGCCTAAGTAGTCCTGATGGTTACAGCGAACTACAAGCAGCCATTCAGTATGCTGCAAGCAAAGGGGTAATTACTGTCTCAGCAGCCAGCAATGATGAAGAGTTAGCACCACGCTATCCCGCTCGCTATGCTGACCAGTGGGGAATTGCGGTTGGAGCAGTTGCTTATAATGGTGCGCTATCTGACTTCTCCAACCGTGCTGGAACAACTCCACTAACATACGTCACAGCACCAGGAGTCGATATTTACTCTACATATCCTGGTAATAGTTATGAATATCTTAATGGCACTTCTATGGCAGCTCCTCACGTTGCAGGTGTAGTTGCGCTGATGCTCAGTGCTAAGAAAGGTCTAACTAATGACCAAGTGCGTCAGATCATCATGGAAACTTCAGAAAATAGCGTGAAACCATCCAGTTTGAGTGCTAGTTCAACCAGTGGTAACAAGACGACAGAATCTAGCTTGATTTCTAGTAATTCAACTGAGAGCAAAGTTGCGATCGCTAATTGGAGTTCAAATTCTAACCAGCAAGATGAGATCGCAATTTCTGAGAACTATGACAAATTCGTGGATAAATTTTTCTGGCAGCAATTCGTAAAATTATATCAAAGTACGGATGGAAGTAGAAATAATTTTACTGTCGATGCAGATGATATTAATGTCAAACCGCCAGTCAAGAAACACAAACAATTACTAGAAGATTATCATGATTGGTTGCGTCATTTAGGCGGGGAGATAGCTTAAATAGTATTTGAATAGACAATTTAGCAGTCAGGTATTTAAATATTTGACTGCTCTGTATTACTGCGTTTATTTTTGTGTCTTAGTGCCTTAGTGGTTAAATATTTTTTTACATATAAAACCGATTTTAATAAAAAAGTAAAAATATTTGTTTCATAACATCAAACTTTTACTTACTTTTTTTGTAAAAAAAATAGCATTTTGCGATTCAATTTTATAGTAATTATTGGCTAGGGAATAAAATTCCCCCTTTAGAACCTAGACCAAAAGGTTTTAACAGTTGATACTGCCAAAAAATAATTACTCTGTTTGAGGATAAAAGACTTATGCCCATTAATGATACTAGTAGCAAATTACTTGCTCATAACGGGCTAAATTCTATTTCTACTTCCTCAGGAGATACTTTTCATATCCAAGATGACCATAACTTGAGCCTTAATGCTCGTAGTAGCTTTCAAAATGACGCTACTGCTACCGCTACAAGCGCCGGAAACTATAACTCCACCACAGGCTATGGTTTAGTAAATGCAGGGGCGGCGGTGGCTAAATCTGCTGGTAAAAATCCCTTTGCGGATGTTCCTAACGTGGGTGGTAATAATTGGGGAGCAGACTTAGTTAATGCCCCAGAAGCTTGGGCAAATGGATATACCGGTCAAGGCGTTGTTGTTGCGGTTATAGATACTGGGGTTGACTACAACCACGAGGATTTAAAAAATAATATTTGGACTAATACTAAAGAAATTGCTGGCAACGGCATCGACGATGATGGCAATGGCTATGTTGATGATATCTACGGTTGGAATTTTGACAGCAATAATAACAACATTTCAGATGACAACGGTCATGGCACTCATGTTTCTGGGACGATCGCAGGGGAAAATAATGGCTACGGTGTAACTGGTATTGCTTATAATGCCAAAATTATGCCGATTAAAGCTTTAAATGAATCTGGTTCAGGTTCTTATAGTGCGATCGCTAATGGCATTTATTATGCTGTAGACAATGGTGCTAATGTGATTAATCTGAGTCTGGGTGGCAGTTATTCTAGTCGTACTCTTAAGTCAGCAGTCGAATATGCTAGCAGCAAAGGAGTAACTGTTGTCATGGCCGCAGGTAATGACGGCGATTCATCACCAGACTATCCTGCTCGCTATGCCAACAAGTCAGGGATTGCTGTTGGTGCAGTAGATAAAAATAACCAACTTGCTGATTTCTCTAACCGAGCCGGCGATAATCAACTCGCCTACGTTACAGCTCCAGGCGTTAAGATTTATTCTTCATTACCAAATAATCAGTACGGTGCATATAGCGGTACATCGATGGCAACTCCTCATGTGGCTGGTGTAGTTGCTTTGATGCTGAGTGCTAACCGCAGTTTAACTGATGCCCAAGTGCGCGAGATTATTACAGAAACAGCAGGAAATAGTACTCAGGCGGCAACCTCTAGCTTTAATACCAATTCTATAACTAGTCAGGCGATCGCCGAAATGCCAAGCAATAATTCATCAACTACTACTTATAGTTTCCCCACCAATTCTTTAAGCGATCGCATTACTGAAAATCCTAATTTTAATGCCATCTCTACACCAGATAGTAAAGGTGTATCTGTAAATACTGATATTAAATCGCAATTTCGATATTACGATGGCACTTTAAGCATTAAAGATAACAATAGTACAAGTGAAGACGATAATCAAAATAACAATAATACTGATTTTGGAAAAATGCTGAATCAACTCCAAAGGCGGCTATATGAGTATCAGAAGTTTCTTGGTAGTTTATGAAAAGACTGATAAGCTAAAACGGTAAGAAAAATTTCATCTACAGCAATAGAATTTGACAATGCCTCTTGCCCCTTGGCGAAGCGCGATCGCCCGTTCCCTCCATCACAACCGTAGCCTAGCTTATGCTCGTTACTTGCAATTAGCAACAGTACGGGCAAATAATCGCCCTGCTAATCGGACTGTAGTCTTTCGTGGTTTTCTAGAAAATACAAATCAGCTAAAATTTGTTACCGATGCCCGTAGCGAAAAAGCTGACCAAATAAAGCAGCAACCTTGGGCAGAGATTTGTTGGTATTTTCCTAATACACGAGAGCAATTCCGCATCACTGGTTGCTTGACTTTGGTAGGAAGTGATAGCTCTGACCATACTCTACAGCAAGCCATGATCAATAGTTGGCAAGAACTGAGTGATGCAAGTCGTTTACAGTTTGCTTGGCCTAGTCCTGGCCAATCAAGAGTTGATGAGCAAACAGCCTTTGAGCCACCACCACCAGATCCTACCCAACCATTGCCAACTTTTTGTCTATTATTACTCGATCCTGTGCAGGTAGATCACTTAGAGTTACGAGGTGAACCTCAAAACCGTAGAGCTTACTATCGTGACGAAAACCAAGAGTGGTCTAGTCAAGAAATTAATCCCTAATTTTAGTTAACAATAAATTTTTCAACTATTGGCTCTTGTTTCTAAGGACTTTAGTGCTTAAAAAATTAAGGACTAAAGTCCTTACTACAAACTTAGTATTTTCTCAGAATAATGACATAGATTACTAAATACCAGCACCATCTAGAAACTGCTGAATTGCCTTATCTCTGAGATTACACAAAGGAGAGTCTTGTACTACTTGATCTTTTTGGGCAGCTAAGTTACCTGACAGTACAGGAGTTTTGGCAGGAGAATAAAGTCCTTGGAGATTTTGGATTTGTTCTTCTAGTGACTCAATGCGGTCAACTAAAGCGCGAATAACTTCAGCTTCTGAATCGGGTAAGTTGCTGTGTTCTAAAGGAGCAATCCGTACACCAGAACGATAGACAATCCGACCGGGTACACCGACTACAGTACAGTCAGCAGGTACATCCCTTAGGACAACTGATCCAGCGCCAATACGGACATTATTACCAATTTGAATATTGCCCAGTACCTTCGCTCCAGCTCCGACTACAACATTTTCACCCACAGTAGGATGGCGTTTACCGCATTGTTTTCCTGTTCCCCCCAGGGTGACACCTTGATAAATTAAAGCATAGTCGCCCACGATCGCAGTCTCACCAACCACTACACCCATGCCGTGATCGATAAATACACCTTGTCCAATTGTTGCCCCTGGGTGGATTTCAATTCCGGTCAAAAACCGAGCGATGTGAGAAGTTAGGCGGGGAATGAAGGGAATACCAATATGATGAAGCCAGTGAGCCAGCCGATGGAATAACAGGGCTTGCAAACCGGGGTAGCAAAACAAGACCTCCAACCAGTTACGGGCAGCTGGGTCACGCTCAAATATGATACGAAAGTCAGCACGTAGTGTAGATAGCACGAGATAGTACCCTCGGAAAGCAAAACAAGCTTACTCTCCCATATTATCGTCCCAAGGGTGATCTTTATAAATAGGAATTGGGCATTGGGCATTGGGCATGGGGCATTGGTTATTTTTTATTCTCTCCCCCTGCTTCCCCTGCTCTCTACTCCCCTGCTTACTGCTTAACGGTTATAGTATAGTTACGCTTGACACCAGCATTAAAAGTACCAACCCAAATCCGATAGGTTCCTTTTTTCCAGTTGAGGTCATCAATGCTGGCATCTTTACTCTTACCAGTGTCATCACCACAGCGAATCACGTTATCGTTTGGCCCTTGAATTAGTAAAGTAGTGTCGTAGCCACGGCTGTTAACTAATATTTTTAGGTGAGAAAAGTCTTTTTCTAAAATCATGATGTGATCTGGTTTAGGATCGGCAAAGCCAATACAAGCTTTTTGATAGCGATCGCGGTTACTCAAGGCAGACAATGAAAAAGAACCGCCTGTGTAGCCTGTAACTTTTCCTTTAGTTTGCCCAAAGTCTGGCGCAAGACTAAAAGTACTAAAGTTTGGTGTTTCTGCTATTACAGGTGTAGTAGTTATAGCGGTCAATACAGCTAATAGCCAACCGCCGCGAAAATTAAGTCGGGGGCGACAATATTTCATATTAAGTTTCCAACAGGTTTTTATATTAGTAATGATATATACATATTTTAGTCAAAAAATTCCAGAGATATCCCTGCTTGATGTGGCACATTCTCATGTGCCACAACTAAACTATGCTCAATGATTAACTAAGGTTGATAGGATGAGAAAAAGGTAAATATTTTGCCATCCTTAAAAATTATTTTGTAAGATGACTACTTTTCAAGTTGCTTCTGTTTTAATTACGATCGCTCAAAAAACCCGTCAAGCTGCAAGTAAGCTGGCCATTTCGTCTACTGAAGTCAAAAATCAAGCTATTGAAGCGATCGCTCAAGCTTTAGAATTGGCAAAAGATGAAATACTCCAAGCAAATATTGCTGATTGTCAAGCTGCTGCGGAAGTAATTCCCAAGCCACTTTATAAACGTTTGCAATTAGATGAACATAAGTTAAGAGATGCGATCGCAGGGGTGCGAGATGTCGGCAAGTTAACTGATCCTGTAGGTAAAATCGAGATTCACCGCGAACTCGACACAGGCTTAGTCTTGAAGCGGATTACTTGTCCTTTGGGTGTTTTAGGGATTATTTTTGAAGCACGTCCAGAAGCAGCAATTCAAATTGTTTCTTTAGCTATTAAATCGGGTAATGGTGTAATTTTAAAATGTGGTAAGGAAGCTGTTCGTTCTTGTGAAGCAATAGTCAAAGCAATTAAACAAGGTTTATCTCAAACTGCTGTTAATCCTGATGCAGTGCAGTTATTAACAACTAGAGAAGAAACTAGAGAACTTTTAAATTTAGATAAATATGTAGACTTAATTATTCCTAGAGGTTCTAACTCTTTTGTCAGATTTGTCCAAGAAAATACTCGGATTCCAGTATTAGGCCATGCCGATGGAATATGTCATCTTTATATAGATAAAATAGCTGATATGGACAAAGCTGTAGAAATTACAGTAGATGCTAAAGCCCAATATCCTGCTGTTTGTAATGCAATTGAAACTTTGCTAGTTCATCAATCGATTGCTGCCGAGTTTTTGCCAAAAGTAGCCCAGGCTTTGCAAAAATGCCATGTAGAATTAAGAGGTGATGCAAGCACTTTGGCAATTTTACCTGATATTGTGGCAGCTACAGCAATAGACTGGGAGACAGAATACAGCGATTATATTTTGGCGATTAAAATCGTGGATTCTCTAGAAGAGGCGATCGCTCATATTAATGATTATGGTTCTCGTCATACCGATGCGATCGTTACAGAAGATGCTACGGCTGTAGAAACTTTTTTTGGAACTGTCAACTCAGCTAATGTATTCCACAACTGTTCTACTCGCTTCGCTGATGGTTTCCGCTACGGTTTTGGTGCAGAAGTAGGAATTAGTACTCAACAAATGCCTCCCCGTGGCCCCGTCGGCTTAGAAGGATTGGTGACATACAAGTATCAAATGACAGGTGATGGTCATATTGTAGCGACTTATGCTGGTGCTAATGCTAAGGCATTTACTCATCAAGATTTCGGATAAAAAATCTTGACGTGTTTAATATCATGTTCGGCTGATTACTTATAAAATGTCATTGCGAGTGCAACGCAGTGAAGCGTTCGCATAGCGTCTCGTAGATAAGCAATGACAAGTGTTTATCCGAACATAACATAACACGCTCTCACCTAAAAAATTCGGAGTCAGAAGTTTTCTTAACTCAAAATTTCAGTTAACAGAGTCAGAGAAGTCATTGGGATCTAAATCAATAGGAAATAACAAAATTTCCTTATCCAAGAGTAGTGCTTTATAGGAAAGCTTAACAGCTTTATCCAAAGTACAAAACTTGATTGGAACCCACTGGCTATCCCAGAAAAAGTAGACAACTACACGAACTGGTGTATTTTCTTCTAAAGTGATTGGAAGTTGCCAAGGTGAAAACACAATATATAAAACGCATTTTTTATGGTACTAATATCTAACTTTGGCAGTATTAAAAATAAATAACAACTGTCACAAGGAAGAAATCAGTTACATTAGAGCTTCAAACTAATGCTTTGAGTAACGCCTGAAGTTTAAGTTGTACTTCTGCAAACTCTTTATCAGGATCGGAACCAGCAACGATACCAGCACCAGCATACAATCTAGCGCGATCGCCATCTATTAATGCTGAACGAATACCAACTATAAATTCACAGTTACCCTGAGAATCTATCCAACCTAGAGGCGCAGCATATAAACCTCTCTCAAAGCTTTCGTAGCGACGAATTTCGGCACAGGCGATATCTCTGGCTGCACCAGCAACAGCTGGTGTAGGATGCAGTTGGGAGACAATTTTTAATGGGTGGACGTTAGTAGGAACTATGGCACTAATTGGTGTCCATAAATGCTGGATATTAGATAATTGTCGCAAGCGTGGTGCTAGTAATTGAGGTAACAAACCTAACTGGGATAAGCGTTGCGTAATAAAATCAATTACTAGTAAATGTTCGTGTCTTTCTTTTTCACTATTAAGTAAACTATTAGCATTAGCTGCATCTTCGGTAGGTGTTTTACCTCTGGGTGCAGAACCCGCTAAAGCATCAGTAATTAACTGTTGGTTATGAATACTAATTAATCTTTCTGGACTAGCTCCAATAAAGTTTTGTCCTTTACCGTTGCTAGTAGAGAAAACATAACAGTTAGGATGTATTTGCCGGAGATTATCTAAAGATTTATATAAATTAAAATGATGGTTTGATTTGACATCTAATGCATCAGCTAGCACAATCTTACTTAAATGACTGGACTGAATTTGTTCTAGGGCAGATACAACAGAGCGTTTAAATTGTGCAGAGTTAGTAACAGGTTTTTTACGATATTTTGTGGGGAAATAATCGAGCTTTGGCGAGTAATATTCTAAAGAATCTATAAGTTGGAGTTGATTCTGCAAATTATGTATTATTTTCTGCACATCTACCCTAGCATTGACAATTATATTATTTACTAATGTACAGTGCTGATTCTTAACAGCTATTTGCCAACGAGGCAGAAAAATAGTAGCAGATGGAAATGGATAATTAATTTGAGAGTTTTGATCAAAAAAGCTGAAATAACAAAAAAAATGAGAACCAGCAAAGGGTTGATTAGTGTTACCAAAATTAATTATATTTTTTAG
>JBBSOP010000018.1:0-21005 GCA_038259655.1 Chroococcales cyanobacterium | reverse complement strand
CTCGCCTTGGCGGTTAAGGATGCGGCGAATGCCGTGAGGCTCTGTGTGCAATCCTTGAGTGGCAAAACTACCGTAAGCGCTGGTTAATTCCAATAAATTGACTTCATTGGAGCCGAGAGCTAAAGAATAGGTGGGTTGGAGTTCTGATTTAATCCCCATATTATGAGCCAATTTAATCGTTGGCTCAAACCCCACATCAATTAATACCTTCACCGCAATTACATTAATAGAACGGGTGAGGGCATCTCGCATACTCATCGAGCCGTGGAAAGTTTTACCGTAGTTTTTGGGTTCGTAGTCATCGACTACAAAGGGTGCATCTATGTAGCTATCGTAGGGACTCTTGCCGGTGGCTATAGCTGTGGCATAAACGAAACCTTTAAATGTTGAGCCGGGCTGACGTTGTGCCTGGGTGACACGATTAAACTGGTTTTTCCCGAAATCTTTTCCCCCAACCATAGCCTGAATTTCGCCATTACGGGGGTCAATCGCTACCAAAGATGCTTGTTTAAAATTTTCCCAGCGCCCTTGATTTCGCAATGTTTTGGCAACTGCTGCTTCTGCTAACTTCTGCCAATTCGGAACTAGGGTGGTTTCTACAACTAAACCGCCGCTACTTAGAACTTCAGGGGAAACATACTTCGGTAATTCTTTTTGGATGTAGCTGGTAAAGTAGGGAGAGTCTACTTGCAGTCGCTTGGGTAAACTGCTTGTTAGAGTTAATGGTGCTTGAGTTGCTGCTTGCCTTTGGGCTACTGTGATTACTCCATCTTCTTGCATTCGCTGCAATACCAAATTTCTTCGCTGTTTAGCAGCTTCTGGATTCTGCTCTGGTGAGTATAAACTCGGTGCGGGAGCTAATCCGGCGATCGTTGCCATTTCTGGTAAGGTGAGTTGATCTACCGTTTTACTGAAATATACCCAGGCGGCATCTGCTACACCATAAGCACCAGACCCCAAATAAACCAGATTTAAATAGCGCTCAAGAATCTGGTCTTTGGTCAATTCTTGTTCCATTTTTTGTGCTAAACGGACTTCTTTGAGTTTGCGCCAAATTGTCCGTTCTTGCTTCAAAAAAAGGATTCGTGCTACTTGCTGAGTGATGGTGCTACCACCTTCTACTACATTTTGCGATCGCAAGTTATTCCAACCTGCTCTAATAATTCCTTGGGGGTCAATGCCATGATGTTGCTTAAACCTTCTGTCTTCTGAAGCTATGAAGGCTTTTTGCAGGGTATCAGGTATCTGCTCTAGTTTTAGTGGTTCTCTAGTGACTTCTCCTTGCTGTTGTAAAATTGTGCCATCGACAGCTTTAATCGTCAATGTTTGCTCTCTAACAACAGCTTTCAGTTCAGATTTATCTGGCAAAGTCCGATCTATTGAGCCGAGAACGTAGGTAAAAGCAATAATCCCACCACCTACACTCAAGCCTGTCCAAAACCAGATCCGACGATAAAACGGTTTATCGCTGCTGGTTAACCTAGTAATTACCCTAGATGAGACACCACTCACCTGACTTAATAATTGCCTTGCCCTCACAGGCTTTGTTGGTGGTAGGGTCTCATTTGTCGATTCCTCATTATCGTAATGATTACCAGGTTGCAATCGCGGTTCCTCCTTATTCAGAGTCACTTAAATTAGTTGCTTGTTGCTTGAACTAGGAGGTAGGCTTACCTACATCAGTTCTTTGCTCAAAGTATTTGATACTTAACCGCCACGTAATCATTTTGGGGTTAGCGTGCTTCGTGTTAGTATAATACCTTATAAATAATTCACTAAATTCATTGGTACATAATGTTTTTTTTCAAATTGTTTTATTTTTATTTATTTAAAATAAAACAGTAGTTTGATTGTAGTTTCTAAGACCTACTAATAACTATTAAAAATACTTGGTAAAAATGTGACTGAGGATGCAATCAAGCGCCTAGAGAGTAGGATGCTCCCCAAGTACAGGCGAAGCGCAATTGCTCTTGGTAGTAATATGGGCAATTCCGCAAAAATTTTAGCAGGGGCTATAGATATATTAGCTAAAACACCTAGTATTGTTCTCCAAGGTAGATCTAGTTTATATCAAACCAAAGCAGTAGGGCCACCGCAGCCAGATTATTTAAATGGCTGCGCTGTTGTGCAAACAGAAATGCCACCGCAGCAATTGTTAGATACCTTGTTAGCAATAGAACAAAAATTTGGGCGAGTGCGACGAGAACGTTGGGGACCGCGATCGCTAGATTTGGATTTGTTATTATATGATGACTTAATCTGGAATACACCAACCCTTCAGATTCCCCATCCTCGAATGCGGGAGCGAGCTTTTGTATTAGTGCCACTTGTAGAAATTGCCCCGGATTGGGTAGAACCAGTTTCTGGGTGTGTTATCAAAGATCTGGTGAAAGAGGTAGACTGTTCTGATGTATATTTATGGCAGGGCAATTAAAATTACTACCCAATAAACGCACACGACGCTGGTTTGATTATCAATCACAGTGTTTATCTCGGTATTAAAGATAACAGAATTTTATTATGCCATTAGGTAGAGAATTACCACAGCTGCTAAAACAACGCTTATTTCATAAAGGACGCAAGTTTGATTTTGAAGTTAATCGCCTGCGTTTGCCCAATAAATCAGAAGGAGAATGGGAGTGTATTCGTCACCCAGGCGGCGCTTTGGCTATACCCATAACAGCAGAGGGAAAACTGGTACTCGTGCGCCAATATCGTTTTGCAGTTCAGGGACGTTTATTAGAATTTCCTGCGGGTACTGTAGAGTCCACTGAAGATCCCTTACAAACAATACAACGTGAAATTGCCGAAGAAACTGGCTATAGCGCCCAAAAATGGGACAAATTAGGAGAGTTTTTCTTGGCTCCTGGCTATTCTGACGAAATTATCTATGCCTTTCTTGCACGAGATTTAGAAAAGCTGGATACATTACCAGAACGTGATGAAGACGAGGATCTCGAAACTGTATTGTTGACTCCTGAAGAAGTAGAAAAAGCTATTCTCGAAGGAGAGCTAGTAGATGCTAAATCGATTTGTAGCTTTTTCCTAGCTCGTTCTTTTTTGCTTTAAATTGCGTAATAAGGACTAAAGTCCTTACTACAAACCAATCAAAATTAAGGCGATCTGACTACCATAACTTTGATCTAGGCTGCACAATAGATAGGGGCAGGTTTTAAACCCACCCCTATTGCTTCTGAGATATTCCGCCCAACGGCTGCTGCTATCGGCTTTAAACTATCAACCAAATTCACCATATCGTCTAAAGCAAGCGCTTGACGAGCATCAGAAACAGATTTTTCCGGCTCTGGGTGACACTCAATAATTAACCCATCTGCCCCACAAGCAATTGCAGCCTTAGCCATTGGTGCTACCAATTCCCGCTTGCCTACAGCATGAGAAGGATCTACAATCACAGGCAAGTGAGTTATTTGCTTGAGAGCTGCTACTGCTGCTAAATCTAGAACATTGCGGGTGTAATTATCAAAGCTGCGGATACCCCGTTCGCACAACACCACATCAGGATTGCCGTGGCTTAAGATATATTCAGCGGCCATGACGAACTCTTCAATTGTCGCTGCTAAACCTCGTTTTAGAAGTACTGGTTTACCTGCTTGTCCCAAAGCTTTGAGTAAATCAAAATTTTGCATATTGCGACTGCCAATTTGAAGCATATCAGCATGGGCAGCAACTATTTCAATTTGAGAAATTGACATAACTTCGGTAATGACTGGAATATTGTAACGCGATCGCACTTTTGCTAAGATTTCTAATCCTTCCTCTCCCATACCTTGGAAAGCGTAAGGAGAGGTACGAGGTTTGTACACACCACCACGTAATGCTTGTACAGATGCAGTAGATAGTTTTTGGGCGACTGTCTCCATTTGTTCTAAGCTTTCCACCGCACAAGGGCCACCGATAATTACCAATTCTTCGCCACCGAAGGCAACTTTTGGTGAAAGTTTAACAATCGTTTGGTGGCTGGAATGAGATTGTTTTGCAAGTTTGGCGTTAATCATGATTTTCTTAATTAATTAAGGATTGGGGCATGAAGAAGAAGAATTGGGGCATGAAGAAGAAGAATTGGGGCAGGGTGCGGGGTGCAAGGGAGATAAAGAAAAATAATTACCTATTTTTCCTTTTCTTTCCGAAGTTGCTCCACTTGGGGAGACCCCAGACGCTTGATTGCTCGCTATCCCGCAGCGTCTTTCTTTGTAACAACAAAAAAGCCCGGAACTTAAAGGTTCCGGGCGCGTTCTGATTCATCAGCATGACGCTATTTACCCGGAACTTGCTCTAGGCCAAAAGTAAAAACCATAAAACCAGCTACTGAAATAGGTCATCACGATGAAATTTTGCTCCTTAAAACACAAAAACCGCAGAGTTTGCTCTGCGGTTCACCGGGCGGTTTCCAAATGGAAACTTCATTCACTCCCGGTGAACCGCCTTAAACCAAAAATAAAAGTAATAACTGCTGCTGAACATTTGTAGGATGATGGGCTAAAAATTTAATGTACAACTTGACTTAAGGTAACGATAACAGAAGGAATTGGTAGCGTCAAGACCCGCACAACACTAAAAAAAAGCGATAGACTCATTACAACTCTGGCAATAAAGACTTTTTGCTTGTTAGCGCAGGCAAGAAACAGTTTGTGAATAGACATTACCAGATTTACACAAACTCCATTTTTAAGTAAGGAGTCATCAAAATCATCAGTGACAAATCTCGAAAAATTTGATTCCAATACTCATAAACTATCGCTCACAACGCAGAATACAAACCTCTCTTTTCATATCCCATTCTGCATCTACCCGATCAACTTTTGAGTACAACTTAATTTCATTATGCACAGTTCTAAAATCTTAACCACATCTTTTGACTATCAAGGAGTTTACCCCTGCCCAGTCTGTCGGATAGGTAAGATTTCTCACATGCCATTGATGGAGGCTATGGCTTGTGACTTCTGCCATGAAATTTTTACCGTTAACTTAGAACAACAGCAAATTAAAATGCCTTCTCGGCAGCCTCCCTTGGTTTGGCGTTGGAATGGCTTTAATTGGACTGAAGCCCAATTAGAAGGTGTGGAATTGAGTTGGGGTTATGGGCTAGCAGCAATTGCTTTTGTAGTTTTGCCCACGACTTTAATTGGTATAGTAGCTTATTACTTTCCCCCAACTTTAAATGCTCCTATTACCTGGATGCCATATATCTGGACAGGATTAACTTTTTTATCACATTTAGCAATTATTATTTGGATTTTTATTGAAGTTTATCAAATTCCAGTTACAGCATATTTGAGAGCGATGAATCGATGGATAAATGGGGAAATGGGTCGGTAATAATATTAAGTCAAAAGCAAAAAAAAGGAACCAAAAATTTAATTACAGAACTACAAACCTTTAAAAAACCTAATATTGACATAAAACTTCATGTGAGTAGTACCGTAGATGCGTCACAGTTTGTAGTTAAATATCGCACTGATGTCTCGGCGTATATCAAAAAAAGATAGCATTTTGGGGTATGCCAACAAAAGAGTTATTGATGGACTTAGTTTGCTGCGCTACGCTTGTATAATATCTGGATATCAGTTTTTTTATGCGAGTAATTGCTACAGAACTGCCCAGTTCTAAATTTTGGTCAGACATTCTCAAGCATATCAAAGTGTTTTTTCTTTAAAACTGTATATCAAAAAACACATCCCATCAAAAATTAAGCCGATAGAGGGCTGCACACTCATAACTAATTTGATTGTCCACTAAAACACCTTATGAGCGAGCTGGAGCAGTATTATAGAGTATTAGAGTTAGAACCTGGGGCGACACTTGAAGAAGTGAACCAGGCTTACAAAGATTTGGTTTTCGTGTGGCATCCTGATCGTATTCCCAGAGAGAATACCCGCTTACACCAGAAAGCACAAGAAAAGCTGAAAGCAATTAATGAAGCCCGCGATCAGTTACGTTCTTTTAATGGTAAACATCAAACCTTTTACCATTCTTCATCACCTCAACCGAAAAAATCGTCTTCATATCAATCGAGAAAACCATCTTCATCTCAATCGCAAACATCATCTGTAAACAATCATCAACCACCAAAGCAAAACCCTGATTTGAGTGGAAAAGACTTTAGTCAAGCCAATTTAAGCAATAAAGATTTATCTGGCAGAAACCTCAGTTATGCTAATTTGAGTGGTGCTGATCTAAGTGATACTTTTATGCACAAAGTGAATCTTAGAGGCGCGAATTTGTCAGAGGCAAATTTATTTAGAGCCAATTTACTTTTATCCGATATGAGAGAAGCAAATTTACGTTATGCTAACTTGATTGGTGCGGATCTTAGTGGTGCGGATTTGCGTGGGGCTGACTTAACAGGAGCGCGTATTCGTTCTGGCGAGCGCCTTTTGGTGAAAATGATTGGTGCTAATTTGGCTGGTGCTATTATGCCTGATGGTGCTATTCATAGTTAACAGTTATCAGTTAAAAGACATAGTTGGGTTTAAATCCTCCGCCATACACTTTGATAACTGTTCACTGGTTTAAAATTGGGGTGTTATGTCTAAATTATCATGAATATTGCAATTATCGGTTGTGGCTATGTTGGTTGTGCAGTTGCCCAATATTGGCAGCAAAAAATGAATTTTGTAGTTACTGCTACAACAACAACTCCTGAGCGTGTCTTAAAACTACAAGCATTAGCTCAAAAAGTTGTAATAACTAAAGGAAATGACCCAGAACAGCTCAAAAAAGTGCTGCAAAATCAAGATGTTGTGCTGTTGAGTGTCGGTGCAAAAAATGTTAATTCTTATAGAGAAACCTATATTGATACTGCTAAAACCTTAGTTTCAGTTTTGCAAGATATCCCCAGTGTTAAACAACTGATCTATACAGGAAGTTATTCAGTTTATGGTGATCAAAATGGGGCATGGGTAGATGAAGAAATACCAGCTAATCCAACTAATATTAATGGAGAAATTCTACAAGAGACTGAAGAAATTTTGTTAGCGGCATCAAGTGAAAATCTCCGTGTTTGTATTTTAAGATTAGGTGGCATTTATGGCCCTAATAGAGAACTCGCAAGAATATTTAGTAAAGTCCCTGGTACAACCCGTCTTGGTAATGGCGACGATGTGACAAATTGGATTCACCTAGATGATATTGTTGCGGCAATAGAATTTGTTCGTCAACACCGTTTGCAAGGCATTTATAATTTGGTAGATGATGCACATTTAACTAGTCGTGAATTACTAGATACTTTATTGGAAAAATATAGTTTACCCCAAGTTACGTGGGACTCTTCAGCAAAGAGTAATCGTCCATATAATGCCAAAGTATCCAATCAAAAGATTAAAACAGCTGGTTACAAATTAATTCATCCACAAATGATTTTTTAGCAGATAGAAGTAACTCCAAAACATGCAACAATCTCCTACCCAATTTTATACTTGGCAGAATTATCGCTGTGCTTATGAACTCCATCAACCTAATAGTTCTACACCTGAGGGTATTCCCTTATTGTTAATTCACCCAATTGGTGTAGGATTATCGCGGCAGTTTTGGCAGCGCTTCTGTGGTGAATGGTATTCTACAAATTATCGTAATTCTATTTACAATCCTGATTTATTGGGATGTGGTGAAAGTGATATGCCATCTGTGGCTTACACTCCCCAAGATTGGGCAGAACAATTGCATTATTTTTTACAATCAGTGGTGCAGAAACCTGTAATTGTAGTAGTACAAGGTGCTTTATTACCTGTTGCTATTGAATTAGTTCAAAAAGAATTAAATTTAATTGCCGGACTAATACTTGCGGGGCCTCCGGCTTGGCCTGTACTTACCAAAAAGTCACCAGTATGGCAGCAAAAACTAATTTGGAATATTTTATATTCGCCCTTTGGTAGGGCTTTTTATCGTTATGCACGCACCCCCAAATTTTTGCGTTCTTTTTCCACTCGTCAACTATTTGGTTCAGCAGATGCTGTTGACGCAGAGTGGTTAAATAGTTTGGTTGCAGGTGCAGAAAATACTACCAGTCGTTATGCAGTATTTTCTTTTTTAGCTGGTTTTTGGCGACAAAATTATGCTAAAAATATCACTTCTCTTAAGCAACCAACACTAGTAATGGTGGGGGAAACAGCATCAAGTATTAGCAAAGAGGGTAAACAAGAAACACCTGATGAACGTTTAGCTGATTACCTGGCGTGTTTACCTCAAGGCCGAGGAATTAAATTAACAGGACGTAATGTTTTGCCTTATGAATCAACTGCGGAATTTGTGAAAGCGATCGCACCATTCATTGCTGAACTTTCTTAATATTAAGCTAAACGATTTTTTCAACAGCACTGCTGAATTGTTCGTAAGGAGAAACACCGACAATTGTTTCTGTTAATTCACCATTTTTGAAAATTAAAACCGCTGGAATACTGCGAAGACCAAATCTTTTGAAAATTGGCTTGTTATTATCGATATCTACTTTAACAACCTTGGCGCGATTTTTAAATTCCTCAGCGAGTTGCTCCATTAAGGGGCTGATGAGGCGACAAGGACCACACCAAGTAGCAGTAAAATCAACAACAACAACTGCTTCTTCACTTAAAAGGGAATCAAATTCACTTTCTTCAATATAAGCAACTGTGTCAGCAGACATTTTGTCAGTAGACATTTTTTAAATCTCCAGTGTGAAACTAAAATTTCAGTAAAAAGCTGATGGTATAAACTATACTCCCTTCTGCTACAAGATTATAGAAGTAAAGTTTCAGTACGAGAAATTCAACTTAGCAAACAGTATTAAAATGCAACTTGCTCCGCTGTTACCAATTGTTTACCGCATTCTGCAACCAAATTTTCCCAATTGTCTTTGGAGTGGCGATCGCAATTTTAAAGCGATCGCTCTCACATTTGATGATGGCCCCCATCCCCACTACACGCCCCAAGTGTTGCAAGTATTAGACAATTACAATATTAAAGCTAGTTTTTTTTGGTTGGGTGCTTGTGTTAACCGTTCACCAGCACTTGCTAAAGCAGTTAGCGATCGCGGACACTGGATAGGATTACATGGCTACGATCATCGTTCTTTTCCGGTACTTTCCCCCAACGATCTCAAAGAGAGTTTAGAAAAAACCCAAACAGCAATCTATCATGCCTGTAAGCTGCTACCCGAACGTGTGCGCGATGTTCGTCCGCCCAACGGTTTATTTACACCCAAAACTTTAAAGTTATTCTCCCAGTGGAATTATCGCCCAGTTATGTGGAGTGTTGTACCCGAAGATTGGGTACTACCGGGAGTTAACACTGTAGTCCAGCGAGTTCTTAATCAAGTCCAAAATGGCTCATTAATTGTCTTACATGATGGTGCTTGCGGTGGGCAAGATGTAGCTGCAACAATAAATATCTTGATTCCTCGTTTACTACGACAAGGCTATCAATTTGTGACCGTTGATACTCTATGGCAACAAAACATAATCAACTAAGTGAACTACTACTTTGTCAATTTAATTTTGAAAGTTTGTAGTAAGCACTTTAGTGCTTAGGAAAATCAGGACTAAAGTCCTTACTACTAACTTATAATGCTACAGGTTTTTTAGGGAAAGGTAACGTTATTGCAATCAAGTGTCATGTAAAAGGTGAAACTTTTTTATTGATAATTTACCCAAGATTCCCAAAAAATATAAATTGATAGTATTCCTAAGAAGATACGCAGCGCAATACTAACAACAGCATCTGGGAGTTTTGGTAAGGTGCGAGTACTCATTTGAACGCCTAAAAGACCTCCGCACCCTAAAATTATGCCTTGAACAAACAAAATATTTCCTGCTAATGTGTGACCTGTGCAAGCCGCTAAAGCAGTAATTACAATCACACCCAGACTAGTCTGAATTGCTACTTTAATGTCTTCTCCTAATAGCAATATTTGCAACGGAACCATAATTGTCCCGCCACCTAAGCCAAAGAACCCTGCTAAAATTCCTGCTGCTCCTCCAGTGCCGATTTTAGAAAGTAATGGGTTAAATTCTATTACTGTGTTCTCTTGGGCATTGAAGACAAGTTGTTTGCGAAGCTCTATCAAATAGATGTTAGCTAATAGTATGATGCCAAATGTAAAAAGTATGATGTGCGGTGGAATCTTATTAGCGAAATATACTCCGATGCCAGTAGTAAAAAAAGCTGGGATTCCTAAATAAATTACTCGTTTGAAGTCAAAGTAACCCATCCACCAATTTTGCAAACTTCCAGAAAGTGAAGTAATCACAATAGCAAGGCTACTAGTAGCGATCGCTTGTACAGGAGTATAACCGAGTGTGACTAAAAGCGGAATTGTGATAATCCCGCCACCTATTCCTAAAAATCCTGCTATGACTCCAGAGATTAGACCCCCAACCGCTAAAATCAACCAACTAAAATCAAGCATCAATAGATATTTTTCCATAGAACTGATGGGAATTATTAAGCTTGTACTGTCACTGGATGGCTAACAACGCCCCCGTAGAGCAATCCAAAATCATTCCACGGAGAAATATTCGGCTGTGTATTTCCTAAATTGTCAGTAGCACGAGCTTGGAAAGAATATTCCCCAGGAACTGCGTTCCAGTCAATATCCCAGCGCACCCATGCAAAAGGTAAATTTGGTTCTCTCAGTCGCGCAAGTTGCCAAGTTTTGCCGCCATCTAAGCTGACTTCCACACGCACAATCTTGCCTTTCCCAGACCAAGAACGTCCCCGCAGTAGATGAAGTCCAGCCGCCAGCTTAGCTGGCCAAGCCAACTCAAAAGCACTCTTGACATTTTGGTAAGTAATCAGCTTACCTGCATACGGGGAAACGGCTGGGTAATCTGCACCAGTCAGCACCATTTGCTTCATTACCCACTGGGTATAGATTGGCGTTTCCGAAACTTCAATTCGCTCAATCCATTTCACATTGGCGTTTCCTGCCCAACCAGGAAATATTGCCCGGCATGGCTGACCGTGGTCTGGAGGTAGTGGTTCTCCATTCATGGCATAGACTATCAGCGAGTTATCTGCTAATGCTTTAGCAATAGGAACTACACTGCTAAATTTGGATGGCTTTGTTCCTTTTGCATCCAGAGAATCCAAATCTGCCCCTTCAACTAATACGTCTCTGGCAGTGGATTTCAATCCAGCTCGCTCCAATAATGTACTAAGTGGTACACCAGTCCACTCAGCTATACCAATAGCACCTAGTCGCCACCGCGTTCCAGAAAGAGGTCTATTGTAAGCCTCTTCAAAGAAGCGCCGACCATTGGCAGCACACTCAATGGCACTAGTGACTGATATTGATGGCATGGCCATAATTTCATCGTATGTAAACTGGCAGGGAGTTGAAACGCCACTTCCTGCAATCTGCAAACGCCATGTTGATGGATCAAAAGGAGGAGGTGTATGACGGTTGTGAACGTAAAACCAATCGTTTGGGACTAAATAGCCACGTCCATACATCGTTTCCCAGTTCATCTCTAATGTGCCTTTGCTATGAGAGATATATCCTGGTGGCAAGGGTTTAAGTATTTTACTGCCCTTGGGGTTTGTTTGACTATAAGCAGGCGCAGGTTTAGCTAACCCCCCGATAGCTGTTGCCCCAACCATAGTGCCTAGTATTTGCAGAAAGCGCTGACGCGAAATACCTGCATCTGTGCTTTTGTGCCAGATATACTCGTCAACCCGTGCTTTTAGGTAATCCTCTTGGTCAAAGAGGTTTTCATCGCTCAAGCTATTTCCCTCTTGTAATTCAATAATTTCTCTTTGTGTCTTAGTGTCTTAGTGGTAAAAAATCATTTTCTAACCACAAAGTCACAAAGACACAAAGGGTCAGCAACAGGGCAGGCTATCTGTCTATCACTGTCCACACACCTGTTATTTGATCTTGTTGGTAGTGAGGCAAATAGTGATCAAATCCATTTTGGGCTATTTCCGAAATCGCATCAAGGAAGCGATCGCAGTCTTCAAGTGTATTATATACAGCAAAGCTGGCTCGGATAATAGTAGGAATGTTGCGAGTAATTCCATTCTCTACTTCCTGAGCAATTTCGCAGTCTTGCTCGTCGGAAATATTTTTGAGTTTGCGAATATATTCGTAAGTGCAGAAAGCTCCTGCTCTTACCCCAATCCCATATTCTTGTGCCAGAATTTCAGCCACTAAACGCCCGTCAAACCCATCAATGTCAAAGGGAATCACATGAGCTATGTTATCTCCTGAGATATGTACTTTGACACCAGGAATAGCCTTAAGTCGTATGAATGTAAATTCAACTAAAGAGTGTTCGTATTCAGCAATGCGATCGCGCCCCAATTCTTCTATAATCTCAATTGCTTTAGCAATAGCGATCGCCCCCATTGCGTTTGGTGTTCCAGGATCATGCGCCCGTTCTGTATAAAAACGCTTGATTTCTAAGTTTCTCGTAATATAAGGCAAATTTCCACCCCCAATTTGATAGGGGTAAGAGCCGTCAAAAAATTCTTTCGGCCCCAACAGAACTCCAGTTCCATAGGGGGCATACATTTTGTGTCCAGAGAAAGCCACAAAATCTAAATGACATGGGTCATCATCTGCACGCATGTCTACTCGTTCATGTTGAATTAACTGACACACATCAGCAAACATTTTAGCTCCATACCGATGTGCTAAAGCTGCAAGTTCGTAAATTGGGGGTCTGTAACCTGTAATTGTTGAAGCACCTGTAATAGTAAGTAACTTAATTTGCTCTGCTTCAGGGCGATTTTGATGTGCTTTAAATATCTCCTCAATCTCAGTAAGACTTACACTTCCATCCGGTTGGGTTCTGTACTGAACAACTTCATCTCTAGTTACCCAAGGCAATAAATTTGAAGAATGCTCAATGTCAGAGACTAAGATTTTGCCTGGTCTTTTTGCCCACAGGGTGGCAGCTCCATTAATTGCTTCTGTTGTATTTTTCGCAAAAATTACATAGTTCTGTGAGGATGATCCTACAAAGTCCCGAATAACGTCCCGGCTTGCATCATATTCTTGTGTAGTGATAATGGACTTTTGCCCAGAACCACGATGTACACTGCCATAAGTATCAAGCATTTGGTTCACATACTGCTTAAGGCTAGCAAAAGGAGTAGTTGTGGCTCCATTATCCAAGTTGATGTATTTGAGATAGTTTCCGCTACGAACTTTCACCTGGAAAGATAAAGATTCATCTGTAAATAAGGGTCTGATTTCTTGGTTCCAGAAGCTATCAAGATTGTCTGCAAATATTAGTTGAGCAGGTTCTTGTTTGCTTGTTGCGCCTAACACAATTGCTTTAGTCATTTTTAGTATTCCTATTTTCAGTTTTTAATTTTTTGATTCAGTCTAACTACCGCAAATATTTATACAGAACGATAACGGTATTAATCTCCACTATCTTCTGTGTCTAGCAGTATTTTGTTACCGGGAAAATTTCAGTTGATTTAATGATTTTTTAATAAAAGTATTAAAATTAATAGCCGTAATTCTACTAGTTTCTTTATTGTATTTTATACAATGTATAATAAACTCAAA
This sequence comes from Chroococcales cyanobacterium, assembly GCA_038259655.1. GTDB lineage: Bacteria > Cyanobacteriota > Cyanobacteriia > Cyanobacteriales > Nostocaceae > Halotia. The sequence continues at coordinate 7,492 of JBBSOP010000018.1, read as the reverse complement.
AGTAATTAAGTATACTTTAACTAATCTCCTCATGATTCTCAAAAAGAGTTTTTATATGGAAAGTAAACTTATAGTAAAGCTTCTTGATTATTAAGCCTGAAACTGCCTACCGTAAAAGCATCTATCAACAAAGAGTTTGTACTGATTTTTGATGTATCTTTAGGAATATTTCATCAATAAACTATGGATTTATGTTTTTAATTTAACTGTTAAATTAAGTACATATACTTAATTGTCAAAACTTGATAACTTTTTAATTAAAGTATAAGGTTTTAATTCTTTGTTAACACCAAGTGATAATAGCCTAACATGCTACAAAATGTATCATCTGAGAACTATTAATATAAGCATCTATCTTAAGTAACAAATAAACCTATGTACAAAAATATTTCTAAAGATGTCAAAATTTATATCTAAAGTAGGTTGCTATTGCAACCATAATAGTGTTATTGATAAATACTTTTTGTTTGAACGTGAGTAGATTTTTAAAAAAAAGCTGATTTTAATCACCCTTCCATTTTTGAGCATTTTAAAATATAGTTTACAGAATCAGCCATTTTTAACGTGAATTTAACAAACTAGAAAACAGCACAAGGCAGAATAGGTAAGTATTTTAGGTAAAAAAAAGACCGTGAAGCATAATATTTCACGGCTTTTTGATGTGGTGTGAGGATTCTAACTATTAATCATCATAAAGCAATTGCCCAGTGACGAGATGACCGTAACAATTTTGGTAACAGATTTTTTTAGCGCTGGTTTGAAATATTGCTACTGGGTTATGCCAATTTGAAAAAAATAGATCAAGATAGATCATCGTTGATTAATGCTAAACAAAGTTTCTGAAAGTGATGAACACAGAATTATTACCATCCTTGACATTAGTTATCACCGCAATGTTTAGCATTAAGTAATTCAACCATGCGACTGAAGGTTTACAATATTAGAAAAACTTGATTGCAAGGTGACTCAAATAGCCGTGAATCATCATGGGGCAATGCCACAACGCAGTGAACCAACTTATTACTCCCTGCTAGGATTGCATCCCTCGGCATCGGTAATAGATATTCGTCGTGCTTATCGGGAACTGAGCAAACGCTATCATCCCGACACTACAGATTTGCCTGCGGCCTTAGCTACGACAAAATTTCAGCAAATCAACGAAGCCTATGCCACTCTTAGCAGTCCAGAACGGCGACAAAGCTATGACCTGAAAATTGGCTATTCTCGCTTTACAGTCATTCAAGCGCCCTCTGACTTGAACCGTCCTACTTCCCGTTCTTATAAATGGTCAAAATCAGCTTACTTGGATGCAAGCGATCGCCCCCTATCATCTGGGGAAATCTTTGCTTTATTTATTTTGGTGTTGACCTTTGTAGGTTGTTTACTGCTAGCAGTGGCTATTGGCTTAACTCGTGGCGAGGATGCTTTCCAAACGCAACTACTGCAACCAATCCCCGTAGTCCAAAAGCAAGTTTCCCAACTATCCCAACCGACTAGTCTGTCTAGTCTGTGGGAAATTGAAAATTTCAATTCTTAAAGTCAAAATCTCAAATTATTATGTCTATTATTTCTGCTGATACTCCCTTATATAGTCATTCCCTTCCACAAATTGAGGACTGGCTCAAAGACCAAGGCTGTCAGCAAGATGAAACACAGCTACATTGCTGGCACTTACAGCAGTCTAATTGGCAAGCTGAACTGTGGCTTGATACTGAGCAAATCGTAGTGCGATATATCGAAGGTGGCGATAATGGACAAGATATTCAACGCTCATTCAAGTATTCCCTCAGTCGGGAAGATATAGAACAAGCGGTTTTTTCTGGGCCATAAATTAGGGGCATGGGGCATGGGTCTAGGGATAAAAAATAAAAAATTACGAATTAAGTTAGCGCAGCGATAGCGAGTCCGCGAGCGTCATTACGAATTACGTACAGCGTTAATAGCCCCTAGCCCCTCACACCTTCCCAAACCGTCGTTCTCTTTGTTGGTAGGCACATAAGGCGCGGTGAAACTCGGTGCGGTCAAAATCTGGCCAGAGAGTATCAGTGATATAAATTTCCCCATAAGCCATTTGCCAAAGTAGAAAATTAGAAAGCCGCATTTCCCCACTGGTACGAATTAATAAATCTGGGTCTGTAATTCCTGCTGTATATAAGTGTTTCTCAAAAATTTCTTCATCAATTTCATCAGGTTGTAGTAAACCTTGCTGAACTTTTTGGGCGATCGCCCGACAAGCTTGTAAAATTTCTTGCCGTCCGCCATAATTGGTGGCTACAGAAAACCGGATAGCGCGATTATTTTTAGTTTCTTCCATCGAACGGGAAATTTCTTGTTGGAGCGATCGCGGCAAAGCTTGCAGATTTCCCACAAACTTGATTTGAACGTTCTCCTCGACCATTTCCCGCAATTCTTGGCGTAAGACTTTTTGAAATAAAGTCATCAAAAAATCTACTTCTTCCTGGGGTCTTTTCCAGTTTTCGGTCGAAAAAGCATAAGCTGTTAATGCCTGGATGCCCCAATCCTTACAACAATGCAGCAAATCCTTTAAAGCATCTACTCCTCGTTTATGTCCCATAATCCGGGGTAGACCTTGACGTTTAGCCCATCGACCATTGCCATCCATAATTACTGCAACGTGTTGGGGCAGTAGTTCTTGTTTTAAATCAGGGGGTAATTCTCGCAATTCTGTTTGTTGTGCTGTCATTTTTTATTTCGAGAGGCGGCCGATGGTAATCCGAGTAAACGCGAAACTAGTGTTAGTGCCTTACCACCAATCTGACGACCCAAACTTAATAAACCAGGAGCAACAGCTTCCCGATCTACAGTTGGTGACAATCGAGCATCTAATGACTCTTTTAGCTTCCTAATCGTCAGTGGTCTATTTAAGATTCCCCTTTCCGCTAAGGAAATAGAACCAGTTTCTTCTGATACAACGACACAAATACAATTTTCGACCCGCTCAGTAATTCCCATCGCTGCCCGATGGCGTGTTCCCAACTGGCGCGAGGCTGTGCGTCCCGAAAGTGGTAAAATTATACCTGATGATACAATCCGTGAGCCACGGACTAAAGTTGCCCCATCATGCAACAAAGTTTTTGGTTGAAAAATCGTCTGTATTAGTTCTTTAGATACATCAGCATTTAGCTTCACTCCAGGCACAGAAAAATCTCGCTCATCAATCGGGCCAGTTGTTTCCAAAATCAGCAAAGCTCCAATTCGGTTTTTCGATAGTTCTTTAACCGCATCAACAATTTCATCAATCACACTATCAGACTTAGGGATTGTTAAATTGGAAGGTTGAAATAACTGCCGAAATTCACCACGTCCTAATTGTTCTAAAAATCGGCGAAACTCTGACTGGAGAGCTACTGCCATCGCCACAGCACAGCCAATTACCAACTTTTCTAAGACAAAATTTAGCAGTGGTAGACCTAATCTACCACTGAGTGCCGAAGCTAGCATTAAGATAATAAATCCCCGTACCATCCACAGTTTTCGGCGCTCACTAATAATGACTAGTATCATGTACGTCAGCGCCAGCACTAACACGATATCGAGAGTCCCAAGCAGCAAGGACTGCGACCATCCCAGGTTTGTCAGCCATTGCTTCCACCAATCTCTCATGACATCTGGTGTGAAAGGATGAAGTGTAAAATATGTTCGCGTAGCGTCTTTGATAGGAGAAGTGTCAAGTATGTTCGCGTAGTGTCTCCAATAAAAGAAGGATGAAGTGTGAAATTATCAAGTATGAAATTGAAAATTTTCATGCTTATCCTTCAGCTTTAGCCTTTACTCTGCAACCTTCTTGAGTCTTTCTGGTAGGCGATCTTGTCGAATTAAGTCTTCATAAGTTTCGCGTTGCAAAATTAAATTTGCTTCGCCATTCGCTACTACAACTGCTGCCGGTCGGGGCAAACGGTTATAGTTAGATGCCATACTGTAATTGTACGCACCAGTTCCCATAACTACGAGAATATCTCCTGGTTCGGTTTTTGGCAGTTGGGCATTTTTGATCAGAATATCTCCTGATTCGCAGTGCTTACCAGCAATTGTCACTGTTTCTGTGAGGGAAGCAGACATTTTATTAGCCACTACTGCCCGGTAAACTGACTCATAAGTGATGGGACGCGGATTATCTGACATGCCGCCATCAATAGCCACGTAATTACGAATTTCGGGAATAGTTTTAGATGAGCCAATAGTGTAAGCAGTAACACAAGCTGCGGCAATTAGCGATCGCCCCGGTTCAGAAAGTAACTTAGGCAAAGGCAAATTTTCGGCAGCACAAGTTGTTTGGATTATTTCACAAATCGCTTTCACCCACTCATCAATGCTAGGGGGATCATCAGATTCTGTGTACTTAATTCCTAAACCACCACCAACATTAATTTCTGTAACGTTTAAACCATAATTAGCTGCATCTTTTAACCACTGCACCATCACAGCAGCTAAATCTTGATGAGGTTGGCGTTCAAAAATTTGGGAACCAATATGAGCATGTAACCCTACACAGTTCAGAGCAGGTTGTTGACTAACAAAAGTAAAAACCTCATCTAAATCGTTGGGATCAAAGCCAAATTTGCTGTCTAAATGTCCCGTGCGGATATATTCGTGGGTGTGACACTCAATACCCGGTGTGAGCCGCAACATAATCCTTATAGGAAATGGAGAATTAGAAGTTATAAATTCTCCCCCTGCCTCCCCTGCTTCCCCTGCTCCCCCTGCTCTTTTACTCCCCTGCTCCCCTGCTATCTCCACCAGGGTATGTAACTCATACCAGTTATCCGCCACAATGGTTACACCAGACTGGATCGCTAAAACTAGTTCTGCACGAGATTTATTATTACCGTGAAGATAGATTTTATCAGGACTAACACCTGCACTCAAAGCCGTGTAAAGTTCGCCCCCGGAGACTACATCGATTCCTAGTCCTTCAGAAGCAGCGATCGCGCAAACAGCTAAACAATTCCAGGCTTTGGAAGCATATAATACTTGAGATTCACCTTTGTAATATTGCTTGAAAGCATCTCGGTATTGCTGACAAGCCAAACGTAAAGTTTCTTCATCTAAAATATATAAAGGCGAGCCAAACTGCTGAACTAGGGTTGTGACATCACACCCACCAATTTCCAGGCAGCCGTGACTATTGACTTGGGTAGTCAAGGGCAAAAGTTCCTGATTGGGCGAAAGTTCGGCGTTTGTACTGCGCCTTTGAGGTAAATACTGAGTACCAGTATGTTGAACCCCAGTGGGGTGAGTCGATACCATAACTGTAAAGTTGTCCTTGCTCAAATTACGGGCGTGAATTAAGTCTCCCGACTCTCAGTTTACAAAGGGTTTGCTATCTTATTCAAATAAATGTGATCTCATTAGAATTAAAACTGCAATTACTCACATCAAATGATCTAAGTGCAATCTTAGAACTTGATCAAGCATGTTTTGGGGGATTATGGACTTTAGAGGGCTACCAAAGAGAGTTAGGCAGTCCTAATAGTGATTTAATCGGTTTATTTTGTCCTATATCTCGAACCCAACTACTAGGAATGGGTTGTTTTTGGTCAATTTTAGAAGAAGCACATATTACCATTTTGGCGGTTCATCCCCAATATCATCGCCAAGGTTTGGGACAGACTTTGCTGTATTCTCTACTTAAGACAGCAAGCGATCGCGGCTTAGAACGGGCTACTCTCGAAGTGCGGGCTTCTAATTTAGCAGCGATTGGCTTATATCAAAAATTTGGCTTCAAAACAGCCGGGAGGCGGCGACATTACTACCAAGATGACGGTGAGGATGCCCTAATTCTCTGGCGATCGGATTTACAACAGCCACAATTTCAAGCAACTTTGGCAGACTGGCACAGCAAAGTTAGTCAGCAGTTGAGTAAGTCTTGCTGGCAGTTACTGGGATAAAGGGAGCAGGAAGCAGCACTTCGGCTTCGCTCAGTGGCCAGGGAGCAGCACTTCGGCTTCGCTCAGTGGCCAGGGAGCAGGGGAAGATGAAGAGAATAATAATCAATTAATTCCCAATGCTCACTTGCCATGAGCATAAAGCCCTAACGGGCATAGCTACGCTTACCGCGTAGCGTCTCGCAGAGAAGCCGAAGAGATGGCCAATATTTATTATTAAAATATTTAATCAATTATTTATTTTTATTTAAAAAAAGATATTGATGCTTGGTATTCTTGACTTTTAGATTACAAATATGGTAATGATCAATATTTGTGACTGCTAAAAAGTTTATTATCCTACGACGGTCTGATGTGTATAGTCAACCCCAGAAACACTGGAGAAATCAAGCTCCTCAGTACAGCAGCCACATCAAAAGTAATAAATAATTGGCAACTCCCCCATGACTGTGGGTGATGCTTCTTGGATGTCTATAATCTTTATACAGGCATCCAAAAGCTTTGCCTGTGCTAAAATCAGCGTACCGGCACGACCGCAGGTGATGGGAAAAATGCCATGTTTGAACGCTTCACAGAAAAAGCCATTAAGGTAATCATGCTGGCCCAAGAAGAGGCCCGCCGCTTAGGTCACAACTTCGTCGGAACCGAACAGATCCTCTTGGGTCTGATTGGGGAAGGCACGGGAGTTGCGGCCAAGGTGTTGAAATCAATGGGTGTCAATCTAAAAGATGCCCGCATTGAGGTAGAAAAAATCATAGGCCGGGGTTCGGGCTTTGTTGCCGTGGAAATACCGTTTACGCCACGGGCAAAGCGAGTTCTGGAATTATCCTTAGAAGAAGCGCGCCAATTAGGGCATAACTACATTGGCACCGAGCATCTGCTGTTGGGCCTGATCCGGGAAGGGGAAGGTGTAGCAGCCAGGGTGCTAGAAAACCTAGGGGTGGATCTATCGAAAGTAAGAACCCAAGTGATCCGAATGCTGGGAGAGACAGCAGAGGTTTCAGCTACTGGGCAATCGGGACGCACCAAAACTCCAACCTTGGATGAATTTGGCTCGAACCTCACCCAGATGGCGACCGATAACAAACTCGACCCAGTGGTAGGACGCGCCAAAGAAATTGAACGGGTGATTCAAATTTTGGGTCGCCGGACTAAAAATAACCCAGTGTTGATTGGTGAACCAGGGGTTGGTAAAACTGCGATCGCTGAAGGTTTAGCGTCACGTATTGCCAACAAAGATATCCCCGATATCCTGGAAGATAAGCGCGTAGTCACACTGGATATTGGCTTGCTTGTAGCAGGTACAAAATACCGGGGTGAATTTGAAGAACGCCTCAAAAAAATCATGGATGAAATCCGTTCTGCGGGTAACGTCATTCTCGTGATTGATGAGGTACACACCCTAATTGGTGCAGGTGCGGCAGAAGGGGCGATTGATGCGGCAAATATCCTCAAGCCAGCTTTGGCTAGAGGTGAATTGCAGTGTATCGGTGCTACAACCCTCGATGAATACCGCAAGCACATCGAGCGAGATGCAGCTTTAGAGCGCCGCTTCCAACCAGTCATGGTAGGTGAGCCGACAGTCG
>JBBSOP010000017.1:0-21097 GCA_038259655.1 Chroococcales cyanobacterium | reverse complement strand
CGCCCGCAACTTCATAAGCGATAATTAAAGATTCTAAGGCTTCAATGCCGTTGGCTACTGCTAATTCGTAAGTATCCCCATGAGTTCGCCAGCGTTGTCCAGGAAAATCCGGGAATCCTACCAAGAAGCAATTGTCTTCTTCTGACCATTGAATAACGATTTGATATTTAAGATTACTCATCCTGTTTTTTCCCTTCGACTTCCTCAATTTCTTGGGAAGTTAAAAAACTACCAAGTTGGGTCGCTAAACAGATTTATTGTCAATTCTTCTTGGGGTGGTATTGCTGTAATACAAGCGCGGATGACATCACCGTCTTCAAGTTCTACAGTGCAAGCATGACAAGACCCCATCAGACAACCTGTGGGAATAAACACTCCAGCTCGATCTGCTACTTCTAACAGAGCTTCTCCCACTTTGGCATCAACGGTGACATCATCTGGCAAAAAGCGGACGCGAACATTCATGAAATAATTAGCTCAGCTAAGTACAGCTTTGCGTAAATTGTAGCGTTTAAAAACGCAGAGTTTTACAAAATCTCAATGCTTTACTAAGGCAAAAAGGGTGTTAAGTCTAAATAGTTTTCAACTTCGGTGGCTAGGGAGTCTAAAATTTGCTCTCGTTGTTCTCGATAGTTAGCAACACCAGTCGGCAAAGATTTTAAACCCCGTTGTTGACGTAAGCGATTTAACCAAGCACGTCGCCAAGGCCCATTATCAAACAGTCCGTGCAAATAACTACCCCAAACTGATTGACAGCTATCCACTAATCCCAAGTTAACATCATCAAATAAAGGTTGGAAGGCTTTGCTATCACCTTGCTGTTCTACACGCGATCGCCCTTGATGAATTTCAAATCCATTGACTGGCAAACCCATCTGCGGATAGTTTGAGCTAACTTGGCGTTGACGAGCTATTTTTTGTCCTGTAATTACAGTTCTGATTGGTAAAAGATTCAATCCTTGAAATCTACCTGCTTGTCCCTCAATTCCCTCTGGATCAGCGATCATTTGCCCCAGCATTTGGTAGCCGCCACAGATGCCCATAACTGTACCACCAGACGCGGCATAATTTTGTATTGCTTCGGCCATACCGCTTCTTTGTAGTAATAACAAATCAGCAACTGTGGTTTTTGTACCTGGAATAATTACTGCATCAGGGTGTCCTAAATCTTGCTTGGGACTCAGGTATTTTACGGAAACTGTAGGTTCTGATTCCAGGGGGTCAAAGTCGGTAAAGTTGGCAATTCTTGGTAAGCGGATGACGGCGATATTGAGGTCAGCTTGGGCTTTGAGTGAGTTACGTTCCAACAAATCAAGGGAGTCTTCTGCTGGGAATGTTTCTTGAAAATAAGGGATAACACCTACAACAGGAATACCAATACGGGCTTCTAACCATTTTATTCCAGGTTCCAAGAGCGATCGCTGTCCCCGGAATTTATTAATCACAATGCCTTTAATGAGTTGGCGTTCGTCTGGTTCTAGTAACTCTAAAGTACCGACTACATGGGCAAAAGCACCACCCCGATCAATATCAACTACTAGCATAGTTGGTGCATTCAAGTATTTTGCCACTCGCATGTTTGTCAAGTCGCGGTGCTTGAGGTTAATCTCTGCTGGACTACCAGCGCCTTCACAAACCAGCAAGTCAAATTCTGTACTTAAATGCTGTAGCGATTCTTCAATTGTCCGCCAACCTAACTCAAAATATTGCTCGTAGTAATCTGCGGCATTAACTTTACCTACAGGTCTCCCTTTAATAATTACTTGGGAGGTCATATCTCCTTGGGGTTTGAGTAAAATTGGGTTCATTTCTACCCAAGGAACGACTCCTGCGGCCCAGGCTTGTACTGCTTGAGCATAGCCCATTTCTCCCCCGTTAGCAGTGACATAAGCATTTAAAGCCATATTTTGACCTTTAAAGGGAGCCACCCGCCAACCACGCCGCGACAAGATACGACAAATAGCTGTAGTTATCAGTGATTTCCCTGCGTGGGATGTTGTTCCCACTACCATAATTGATTTCATAGTTAGTATCAGTTTTTTAAAATTGGGATTTTGTCTCAGTGGTCAGTTGTTTTTGCTACTGGCAACTGACAACGGACGGCTATTCCTCCCACTCTCGAACAAGTGGGCTGATTGCCGCCTTTGGTAAAGATTTCATCAAGGATGATTGATGCTTCAGTAGTAATATTGTTCCCTTTAGTTCCCCAATCCTAACTATTTGGTTTTCGATTCTAAAAAGGTAGTCTAAACCAACGAATCATCGCATTATATAGGCGATCGCTCCATGAAGGAGCAGACCAGTTTTTTCCTTGGTGTTGTTCTACTAACTGATGACCTAAAGGAGTGAGGCGAAAACTATCTGTAATTCCTTGACCATCAACTTCTCGGCGCAGAACACCTACTTGAATTAGCCAGTTTAAATCGTTATCAGCTGCTAATTCTGACAAAGGGCGATTGGTATAGCCATGTTTAACACCATTTTCTGAGGCGATCGCACCCAATGAAACGCTTTGATGACGCATTGCTTCAAACAATACCAGATTAAAGGGAGAACAAAAGAGCGATCGTTCGGCTCTTTTGACTGTGCTAGGGGAATAAGAAAAGGTTTTTGGGTTTGAGGAATCAACAGTAGGCATTTTGTATTTGGGGCAATTTTCGGAATAGAGAGTATAGTTTACAACCAGCTACTTAAGTGTTTGCAGAATTTTTTAATATGTATTTGTGCTGTTTTTTTTTGCTAAGTCATTTAATCATTATGAATTATTGTAAAATTTCAAAGTCATCAATAATCTGAAACAGGAAAGGTTCATTATGCCTCTAGCAGTTGGTACGGATGCACCTGCATTTACCGTCAAAGATACTAACGGCAACACTGTCTCGTTATCTGATTTTGCTGGGAAGACAGTTGTTTTGTATTTTTACCCCAAAGATGACACTCCAGGCTGCACCAAACAAGCTTGTAGTTTCCGGGATGCCCAATCTAATTATCAAGGTAAAGATGTTGTAGTGTTGGGAGTCAGCGCCGATGATGAAGTTTCCCATCAAGCATTCACCCAAAAATATAATCTGAATTTTCCTCTACTGGCTGATAAAGATAAAACCCTGATCAACGCTTACGATGTCGATGGCGGTGGTTATGCCAAGCGTGTTACTTATGTAATTGATCCCAATGGCAAAATCACTCATGTTGATGCCAATGTCAACACAACCACTCACGCCAGCGATGTTTTAGCCGCATTGGGTATGTAGTTGGTATAACTTCAGGAATTATTTCATGGGAGAAACCCTTTTGGCGTTAGCCTTTCCCTTTGGGAGAAGACCGCGCTAAATCAACACCTAACGACTTGGGTCATTAGTAACTTTCTTCTCATGCCCTATTCCCTATTCCCCATGCCCAAAAACTCCATCCACTGGTGGGTGGAGTTTTTTATTCAGTTTTGTGGTTGAGGTGTAGCTTCTGGAAGCGTAACCGCTGGTAAACCTGGAACTACCTGACCTTGCTGCTGTTGGTTTTGAAGTCTTCTGTTTTGCTCAGCTTTAAACTGTTCTGCGGCTGAATTTAATTGTTGATTGTGTTGGTCAGGATTCCAGTTAAAACCTCCAAAGTTTGCCCGATGAATCAGGTCGAACATATTGAAATCACCTGAGTTAGGGCGGTTGAAAGGATCAGTGTTTTGGTCTGTTGTACTACCGCTAGGAAAAGTATCCGTTTGGTTGATTTGAGCCAAGCTAGGTTGAGCCATGAGTAGGGAGGCAAAGCCAATTCCTGCTACAACAAGCCTGGAAAATGGGAAAAATGGTTTTTTCATTTTTTGTACCTAAAATTATTCTGTTTTATTTTAAGCAAGAGTTCGTCGCAATTGGGGCTGAATACTTAACAAGGCGACAACGGCAAAACCAAACAACACTAGCAACGCTCCGCCAAAGGTAACATCACCCCAAAAAGCTTGCATCACCACACTATCTAATCCCCAATTGTTATGAAGATAAAGATAGCGAATTGGTTCGATGGCGTAGCTAAGGGGATTGAGAGTAGCTACAACCTGTAACCACTGGGGCATAAAAGATAAAGGAGCCAAAGCTGTACTAGCAAATAACAGCGGCAAATTGGTGACAAAAATGACTGCGATCAATTCAATGTGTCCCGGTAAGGTAAAAGCCAAGCCCAGGGAAATGGCAGTCACACCCAAAGCTAGGAGAAAGACAATTAAAGCGATCGCACCTAAGCCTGTTGCATTTGGTAGCCCAGCCCCTAAAAATGCGGCGGCGGCCACAATCACAGCTGCTTGCAACAAACTTTGACTAATAATAAAGATTGCTGAAGCAAAGACAATTGAAAACCGCGAAGCTAAAGGAGCCACCAGCAACCGATTTAAAAAGCCAAACTCGCGGTCAAACATTACAGGCAAACCAGCATTTAGCGCTCCAGCAAAAGCTGTAAACACAATTACACCAGCAGCTAAAAATTGACCGTAGTTTGTTGTACTACCAAACAAACCTTTGGGGGCATTTTGGAATAAAGCACCAAATAGTACTAACCACATCACAGGCTGAATAATTCCCGCAACTAACGTTGAGGGACGGCGTTGCAATTGAATAAATAAACGTCGAGTTAAAGCCAGTGTCTCTTGGAGTAATTCACCAAAAAAATTGGGTGCAGCATTAGCATCTACTTGGGGCGATGCGAGTTGCTGCCAATTTAGATCAGATTTAGGAGTAACGCTCATAATGATTGGGATTAGGGGCTAGGGATTAGGAACTAGGGACTAGGGGCTAGGGATTGGGGATTAAGTTGATTTTTAAACTTTACAGGACTTACACAAAATTATGGGAAAACGAACCCCAAAGGACACAAAGGACACGAAGTTAAGAGGGTTTTAGAGAGTTCTTGCGTAAGTCCTACTTTATTCTCTATCCCCTATTTATTATCTAGTCCCTAGTCCCTAGCCTCTAGCCCCTTTTTTATCTCATATTTTGTTTCTTTTCTGCTTTAGGGTCGCGGGTGGCGACTGCTGCTAATTCGGCATCCATTAAGGTGCGTCCTGTAGCGGCGAGGTAAACGTCATCTAGGCTAGGACGAGATTGAGCGATGCCAAAAATGGGTAAGTCGGCAGCATTCAATGCTTGCTGGATGGTAGTCAAGGCATCATTTTGGGGTTTTACTACCAAGTTTAGAGAGTTACCTTGAGCGCTGTTGATGATTACTTCTTGCACAAACGGTAAAGCTTGCAGCAGATCTTTGGCTTTTTCGGCTTCTTCACTAGGGGAAAACTCGCGGATTCGCAAAGTGATGCGATCGCCTCCGACTTGATCTTTTAATTGTGAAGGTGTGCCAGCTGCAATCACAACGCCACGATCAATAATTGCCACGCGATCGGCTAAAGCATCGATTTCTTCTAGATAATGGCTGGTAATTACTACCGTTGTGCCAGATTCCCGTAGTTTTCGCAGGAAATCCCAGACTACAAAACGGCTTTCTATATCAAGTCCTACAGTTGGCTCATCCAATACCAGCACATCTGGTGCATGAAGTAAACCCGCAGCCAAATCTAGGCGTTTGCGTAAACCGCCAGAGTAAGTCCCAGTCTTTTTATTGGCGTATTCTTGCAAACCGAGTAAATTTAATACCATGTCAACACGCTGTTTGGCGATCGCTCTGGGAAGATGATAAAGCGCTGCTTGCAATTGCAACAGTTCTTTTCCTGTCAACACCTTATCTATCGCAACTTCCTGAGCGACATAACCTAAGCGTTGTCTGGCCAGTTTAGGATTATCCAACACAGAAATGCCAGATACTTCAATTTTGCCAGCATCCGGTGTGGTGAGAGTACACAAGGCACGCAAAGTAGTAGTTTTACCTGCACCGTTGGGGCCGAGTAAACCAAAGATTTCTCCTGGTTCTACCTCAAAGGAAACATCCTTGACGGCGACTACTGTGCCATAGTGCTTTTGCAGATTTTGAATTAAAACGGCGGGAGCCATCACAGCTAATCCCTAACTATACAAATCTCAACAAAGTCTATTCTTATTGTAAGAGTTAGCAGCTAATAGTGATGAGTTTAAACTGGATTAATTGACAAAAGTTACCTCTAATACCATTTTGCAGTGGCTCCTAACTACCGACTCCTGTAAGCAATCAAGATTAGTTTTTGGTAGTCTTGACATCGTTTTCGATTGATGATCTAGGCTAGAGATAATTCACAAAAACTGATAACAAAATATGTTTGACTTCCTCAACCCCCTTCTCGGTCGCCATCCAGAACGTGTCAGCGCTAATGTTGAGATTTACACATGGCAAACTTGCCCTTACTGCATCCGAGCCAAGATGCTGCTGTGGTGGAAGGGTGTAAATTTCACAGAGTATAAAATCGATGGTGACGCAGCAGCTAGAGCCACAATGGCAGAACGTGCTAACGGAAGACGCACAGTGCCTCAAATTTTTATTAATAACCAACACATTGGCGGGTGTGATGATCTTTATCAGCTAGATACAAAAGCTCAACTTGATTCTCTTTTATCCCAGCCAGCTGTTTAGTCAATACATTACTCTTTACTCTGTGTCTTCGTGTCTTTGTGGTTTAAAAGAAATTTATTTAACCACAGAGACGCAAAGAGCGCTGAGAGAAAAAGAAAGTTTATAATCTAAAATCCCAAATGGTATTAATTGAATACCCAGAATATCTTATACATAGACAATGGATGAGTCATGCTCTAGAGTTAGCGCAAGCCGCAGGTGATGCTGGTGAAGTCCCTGTAGGCGCTGCGATCGCTGATTCTAGTGGAAATTTGATTGCGGAAGGGGAAAACAGAAAAGAACGCGACAAAGACCCCACAGCTCACGCAGAAATTATTGCCATTAGGTCAGCTGCTAAAACTTTAGACAGTTGGCGGCTGCATGAATATACGCTATACGTAACTTTAGAACCGTGTCCGATGTGCGCGGGTGCGATTGTCCAAGCACGTTTAGGAATGCTTGTATATGGAGTAGACGATACAAAAACTGGAGCCATTCGTACTGTTATTAACATTCCTGATGGCGCTGCTTCTAATCACCGTCTGCGTGTTGTTGGAGGCGTTCTAGAATCAGCTTGTCGTCAACAGTTACAAGCTTGGTTTGCTACTAAGCGACATCAGAAAACTAACGGACAAAGATAAAACTGTCCAGTAGCAAGGACACAACTCATAAAAGAAAATCTACGGTGTAAGTATTAGAGTTTCGTTGTATTCTACCGGACAATCAGCAGCTACCGTCATGATAGAGTTTTACTCTTCTGTTCCTAACTCCCAGGAAAAACCAGCCCATACTCAAGCAAATGATCAAGTTGCTGATACTACCTCACGGGTCTCTCCTTGGTTAAGTCCTCTGGCGTATCTATTAGGTCGTCATCTTCTTTTACCATTCTTCTTTCGACAGATTAAAATTACCGGACAAAAAAATATTCCTGTAAATAGTCCGATTATTCTTGCTCCTACTCATCGGGCGCGTTGGGATGGATTACTTGTACCCTACACTACCGTTGATTACATAGCCGGAAAAGACCTGCGATTTATGGTGACTATTGATGAATGTCAAGGATTACAAGGTTGGTTTGTCAGGCGTTTGGGAGGGTTTCCTGTAGATTCTAAACATCCATCTATTCGGACTCTTAGACATGGAGTAGAGTTACTTCAGCAAGGAAAAGCCTTAGTAATTTTTCCTGAAGGTAATATTTTTCGTGATGGTAAAGTTCACCCGTTGAAGTCAGGAATTGCGCGTCTGTCTTTAAGTGCTGAATTGAGTCATCCAGGATTAGGAGTTAAAATTCTCCCTATTGGTATTAATTACGAGCAGCCTTACCCTGACTGGGGTACAGATGTAAATATTCACGTTGGATCTGCAATTAATGTGGCAGATTATACGAATGGCAAAGTTAAACAAAATGCCAAATGTCTTACAGAAGATTTAGCAAAAGCATTGCAACAATTAAGTCATCAAGAATCAGAAGTTAGTCATCATGCCTTTGCAGAAGTTCCTAACTCTTAATTTTATTGACGCTACGGTCAGTTGTCAGTTGCTACCTCATTACTCATTACTTATTACTCATTACTCATGTTGTCAGTTGTCACTGGTGTTGCTAATAACCAATGACTAATTCCCAACTATTTAGTTTGCCTACATCTTGTGGTGCATAATCAATTATCCACAACAACCAGCGTCCTTGAGTTGAAAGAGATAACAATTGCTTGAGGATTGGGTGCGATCGCATGGTATATGTTGTTTGCAAATCAGTACGTCGTCCCAAGGTACGATTTTGTAGCAATACCTGCTGATTATTGGGAGCTATTAAATAAATTTCTAAATCGCCTAAAAAATCGTGAGTGATGTTAACTGTTACCTGAATATCTTTAACAGTACTAGCTTGAGAAACAGCGATCGCACTTTTGACACCCTGTTTGTTGTTATCTGGAATTGCTACTTGGCTGTCATTTTTTGCTTGTATTTGTTGATTGGCTACTGATTCCACTCCCCTTAATTGCTGTGCTGCTTGCACTGCTTTAGCCGCATTGACTTTGCCATAACCAAACCATTGGGAATGCCCGTTACCATCGTAAGCACCGCCACGCAAACCTAATTGAGGATCGGGTTCAGAGTCCACAATTTTATCTGCTGTTTCTTGTAAAATCCGTTTGACTTGTTGTGCAGTTAAATCTGGATTTGCGGATAAAACTAATGCTGCTACCCCCGCAACCACAGGAGTAGCACTAGAAGTACCGCCGAAATTGCTGGTAAAATCACCTGGATCATAACCTGCGGCTCCCACTTGATCGGTAGTGAACATACCTAATCCATTTAGGGAAGTGGCGATCGCCGGTTGAGTAAAGACAAAACCTTTTTCCTGAAACGACATACCCGGAGAAGCATTGTTACTAGGCGCACACAATGAAATATTAGCGCCCCAATTACTATAAGCAGCTTTTTTATTTAAACTAGTAGAAGCAGCGATCGCCATCACATCAGGATGTACCGAAAAACCACTTAACCAATCTGTATTACCTTTTAAAATATTTTCTGGCCAATTGCGTTCATAGATAGTACCGTTAACCGGACGATTGGCATTACCAGCAGCAAATACAATTACACAACCTTTACCATTGCGCCCTGTGGTAGCGGCGCGATTGATGGCAGCTTTTTGGCGCAAAGACAAAGGAAAATAAACCGCAGAAGCTCCCCAACTGCAAGAGATCACACTAGCTTTCTTGTTGATTGCCCAGTTGAATATTTCCTCAATTGAGACATCATCCAAAAACCCAGTGCTACGAATTGGCATCAAAGCACAGCCAGGAGCCACCCCGACAATTCCTGTACCGTTTTCTTCTGCTAAGGCTATCCCTGCACAAGCTGTACCATGACTATGATCTTTTTCGCTAGGCAACGGTAAAAAGTCATTTTCTTTTAAATCTCTGGGGGCTACAATTTTCCCAGCACCTTGAAAATCGGGGTGATTCAAATCAAAAGAATCATCTACGACTGCGACAACCACAGAACGCGCACCGCGAGTAATATCCCAAGCTTTCTCTACAGAAATATGAGAACCAACTACTAATTGATTACCGCCGTTATGGTTGAGATACCATTGCTGGGGATAAAGAGGGTCACGAGGTTTATAATGTGTCTCACTTTCCACAAGGATATTAGGTTCAGCAGCTAATACCTCTTTGAGTCCTTGCAACTGGTTAGTAATTTTGATGGGGTTTTCTGTTGCTTGTTTGCTGACTAGAAATACAAAAGTATTAGGAATACCTAAAACTGGTTTTTCCTGAATTAAGCTAAATCTGCTGGATATGTTGTTAATTTCGGCAGTATTAACCTCAGAAATAAATTGGATGGTAATTTGGTCATTCAGGTAAATGAACGTTCCTGGATGATTTTTGAGGGTGTAAACATGACTAGCAAAAGTCACGTTTTCATCAGCACGCGCTTGGGACATTGCTGTGTCTAATTGGGTAGGTGCAACCGTAAATAATTCGAGTTGGGCTTGGGGAATACTTCGCTGCCAAATGCCCCAGCTAACCTGAGATAATTGTTGAGGATGAAAATCGGTAGTGGGACGGATGGAGAAGCGGTCTAAAGCTTTTTCTAAAATCAATTCTTCACCACCGCGCTGTAAAACTATTCCCAAGCTGCTTGCTGGTACACCTGTGGTTGATAAATCAGAGGAATTGATGCGTTGAGGCAGTCCACCGTAGGTATCGTTCATAAAAGCGATTGTAATTTAGTATGCAGAGGCAATGGGAACTCAATTAAACCGATTTTCAGTCTAAATCAGAGAAACTTCAATGTGTAGCTTCGCTTTGTTAAAGACAAGAACAGAGTGTAAGATACCCGAAGTTTCCATTCCTTGTTTATAGATTTGTCGCCCTAAATTTACCTCATGAACATTGCTGCTGCTCCTTTAATTCGCTTCACGTCTTTATCAGTCATAGCAGTCCTCAGTCTGCTATCACCTGTTAATGCTCAGATGCCCCAGTTACCAGGCACTACCAACCAACCACAAATAATTGACCCCAACGACCCCAATAATTTACGTCCTACAACCCAAAATAATAGCCTTTTGAGTCTTGAGGGTGGAGAACGTCTAATGAAAGAAGCAAGTCAAGCTGTTTCTGCTCAAAACTACCCCTTGGCTGCTAAGAAACTCCAAGAATCACGTCAGGTTTTTAATCAATTATCTAATTTTTATCAAGAATTAAATGCCAGCTTTTCGGGAATCGACAATAGAGTTTCCGATTCTCAACGTAAAAAGGCATTAGAAACTGCCCAAAAGCGAGACGAAGCCACTTATCAGCTAGCACTGGTACATCGAGCGCAAAATCAGCCGGAATTAGCTGTACCATTGTTAATTCAAATTATTAAAAGTCAAAATCCCACAAGAGATTTAGGTAAGAAAGCTTATCAACAACTATTTGAATTGGGTTTTGTGGATACACCCTATCCTAGACAAGGTAGTGCTGCATCTTCACCAACCCCAACATCAAAATAGTCAACTCTCCCAGTCCACCAGTGATAGGATAAGATAACTGACCATAGGTTTACCAAGCGATCGCCCAAATAAGTAGGTGGGCGTTAAAAAATACCACTACATTAAGAAATGTAAATCGCTTAAAAGCTTATATTCAAAGCATTTCTGGTGTTTTACATAAGTTTATGTAGTTCGGTTTAATTGTGCCTACCTACTTACGCCTCAAAAGCGGTTTATCCTCAGATTTGCTAAAACCTGAAATTGGCCCAGGCATCTGCTCTATATCTGTTAATAATAGAAAAGTAAGTTTTTTCAGGAATTGCGATGATTAGTCCGCAGCAGGTTGAGGAAATGATCAAGGCGGGACTGCCAGACGCACAAGTTCAGGTGCAGGACTTGACTGGTGGTGGCGACCACTATCAGGTGACAGTAGTTTCATCGCAGTTTGCAGGCAAGGGACTGGTGCAACAACACCAGCTAGTTTATGGTGCGTTGCAGCAAGCTGTGTCAACTGAAGCAATTCATGCCTTGGCTGTAAAAACATATACTCCCGAAGCTTGGAAAGCAACAGCCGCTTCCTAAAGTTAAGAGTTAAGGTTAAGAGTTATGAATTTTTAACTCTTCACTCATCGCTACTCGCTCTTTAATTCAGAATAGGAAACAAAAAACCATGACACCAGACACTAAAGAGAAAATTGATAACTTGTTACAACAAAACAAGATTATGGTTTTCATGAAGGGAAACAAGTTGATGCCTCAATGTGGTTTCTCCAACAATGTTGTACAGATTCTCAACACTTTGGGAGTTCCCTTTGAAACGATTGATGTTTTAGCAGATCCGGAAATTCGTCAGGGAATTAAAGAATACTCTAACTGGCCGACAATTCCCCAACTTTATATTGACGGTCAATTTGTTGGTGGTTCTGACATTTTGATTGAACTTTACCAAAAAGGTGAATTGCAGCAAATGGTGGAAGTAGCTCTGGCTTCGTAGGATCTGCAATTTTTCTAGTTTTTACTGCCCTTGAAATGTAGAAAGATGCTGATAGCATCCCTATTTTCAAGGGTTTTTTCATAGACTAAAGTTCGTAGCGAAACCTCAAAAACCTTAACTTGTCACGAATCTCTAGCCAAAAAGCTAAAGAATTTTTGGACAGTTGCAATTGTAATCAAGATTAGGTGCTATTTTGGCGGTATGAAAGACTAAAAGGGCAACTATCTAAGTACAAGACTCTCAACAAGGTTAATGGTGTTGCAGTGGTCACAATTGTAATTGTCTCTCACAGTAAACAGCTAGCGCTTGGGGTACGAGAACTTGCCACCCAAATGGTTCAGGGTGATTTTCCCATCGCTATTGCAGCAGGTATTGAAGATGCAGATAACCCACTGGGTACAGATCCTATCCAGGTTTACGAGGCGATCGCATCTGTTTTGAGCGATGATGGGGTCTTAGTTTTGATGGATCTGGGAAGTGCTTTAATGAGTGCAGAAATGGCTCTAGAGTTTCTCCCCCAAGCACAGCGAGAGCAAGTATATTTGTGTGAAGCTCCCTTAGTAGAAGGTGCAGTTGCCGCTGTAGTTGCAGCCGCAGCAGGTAAAAATATTCAGCAAGTGATCGCAGAAGCACGAGGTGCATTAACAGCGAAAGCTACTCAATTGGGTGTAGATAATCCTCAGTTGTCAGTTGTTAACAATGAACCCCAACCGAATACAGAATACCCAACTCAAGAAATTCGGCTGACTGTCAGCAATAGACTAGGATTACATGCTCGTCCTGCGGCTTTGTTTGTTGCCACAGCAACTCGGTTTCAATCTCAAATTCAAGTACGGAATGTAACTAGAAATACAGCGGCTGTTCGAGGTGACAGCATTAACCAAGTAGCAATTTTAGGTGTACGTCAAGGACATGAACTCTTAATTACTGCCATAGGCGAGGATGCAGAGCAAGCACTGGCTGCATTACAAGCATTATTTGCTACTAATTTTGGTGAAGATAATAGTACTTTTGAACCTGTACCAATAGTTCACCACGAAGTTACCTCAGCAACTCCCGGCGAATTATTAGGGATTGCAGCTTCTCCAGGGGTAGCGATCGCTCCTGTTATTCATTATCAACCACCCGCTATTAATATTACGCAATATCACGTAGATGATCCAGAGGCAGAGTGGCAACGTTTACAAACAGCTATTCACACAGCTTGCCAAGAAATTCAGGCGATATTCGCACAAGCATCTCTTCAAATTGGTGATGCCGAAGCTGCCATTTTTGATGCCCAGTTCCTGGTTTTAGAAGATCCAGTGTTGCTAGAAGCGGCTCACGAGCGCATTTTAGAACATCATCTGAATGCAGAGGCTGCTTGGCAAGCTGTAATTAATAAAGTAGCGGCTTCCTACCAAACATTAGAGGATTCTTATCTGCAAGAACGAGTTGATGATGTTGTGGATGTAGGACAACGAGTGCTGCGATTATTAGTAGGAAATGCTTGTGCTGGTTTGCATATCTTGGAACCAGCGATTTTGGTAGCAACTGATTTGACTCCCTCGGATACCGCCGGTTTAGATCCGACAAAGGTGCTGGGCATTTGTACTACTGCTGGTAGTGCGACTTCTCACAGCGCTATTATTGCTCGGACATTGGGCATTCCCGCAGTTTTGGGCGTAGGTGGAGAGGTGTTACATCTAGAAGATGGCACACTCATGGCACTTGATGGCGAAACTGGTAAAGCTTGGGTAGAACCAAAACCAGATATCCTCGATGTATTAGCAGCCAAGCGGGAGGCATGGCAAACTGCCCTACGAGAAGCAAAAGCCCAAGCTCATCAACCAGCAATTACTCGTGACGGCAAGCAAATCAATATTTTCGCCAATGTTGGCAGCATCAATGATGTGCAAGTGGCTGTCGCTAGCGGTGCAGAGGGAGTAGGACTACTCCGTACCGAATTTTTATATTTAGGCAGAACCAGCGCCCCCACTGAAGATGAGCAATTTGTAGTTTACCAGGCGATCGCTCAAGTTTTAAATCATCGCCCGTTAATTATTCGGACTTTAGATGTCGGTGGTGATAAGCCACTTCCCTACCTCAATATAGGTGTTCCAGAAGCCAACCCTTTTTTAGGTTGGCGAGGAATCCGTTTTTGTTTGGATCATCCAGAACTTTTTAAAACTCAATTGCGGGCAATTTTAAAAGCTAGTGCGGGACATAATCTTAAAATCATGTGGCCGATGATTGCAACTGTGATGGAGGTACGCGCAGCTAAGGCAATTCTCTCCCAAGTGCAGGATGAACTGAGACAAGCTAATATTACTTTTGATGAAAATCTGCAAGTAGGCATCATGGTAGAAGTACCTTCGGC
Organism: Chroococcales cyanobacterium; assembly: GCA_038259655.1. Lineage (GTDB taxonomy): Bacteria > Cyanobacteriota > Cyanobacteriia > Cyanobacteriales > Nostocaceae > Halotia. The sequence goes on along the minus strand of JBBSOP010000017.1, from coordinate 6,742 downwards.
AGTAGCGATCGCCGATCAGTTAGCTGCTGAGGTAGACTTTTTTAGTATCGGCACGAATGACCTGACTCAGTATGTCATGGCAGGCGATCGCACTAATCCGCAAGTGGCAACGTTGGTAGATGCTCTACACCCAGCAGTGTTGCGGATGATACAACTAACTGTCCAAGCTGCCCATACAGCCGGAATTTGGGTAGGGTTATGTGGCGAACTAGCAGCAGACCCATTAGCAGCACCAATTTTAATCGGTTTGGGTCTAGATGAATTGAGTGTGAATCCTCAAAGTATACCGATACTTAAGCAAGCGATCGCTCAATTGAGTGTAACTGAGGCTGAGGCGATCGCTACTTTAGCATTGCAACAAGACTCTGCAAATCATGTCAGAGCCTTAGTGCAACAGTAGAAGGAAGAGGCAGGGAGCAGGGAGCAGGGAGCAGGGGGGGAGTGAAAGTCCTGGTAAAATTTATTTCCTCTTTCCGGCTGTTGAGTTTCGACTACGCTCAACTGCCGCGTAGCCGAAACACTTCCTTCTTCCTTATTATTTAATTGCTTACCAAAATTTCTCCAGTCATACCTGCTTCTGTATGCCCTGGTATTGAACAGCGTAAGCTATAATCTCCTGATTTCAGTGGTACAAATATCCATTCCGCTTCACCACCTGGCTTTAGCTCTAATTCGTGGATGGCTCCTTTGATTTCTACTTTGCCTGCTTCAACTTTTTGTGTCCAGATGCCATCGGCAAAGTCTTTAGCAGTAAAATAGTGCTTCAGTTGACTAGGATTATTCAAATGAAGTTGATAACGTTTGCCAGCTTTTAACTCCAGGTGATTTGGTTCAAATTTAAGTTCGTTGGCAGCATTACCTAAATTAACTGTGATTTTTGTCGCTGGTTGCTTAAGCAAATCACCAGATAAATTTGCTGCTATTGCAGGAGTGACACCGATAAAACTTATACACAGCAATAATAAAAACTGAAGGATCAATACTTTCATTTTTTACCTGATACTTTGGTCTGCTACAATAGCTGGGCCAGCCGTTACCACTACAATTTTATCTGGATGGAGTAACTCACGAGCTGCTTGATTAACTTGAGCAAGAGTGACTTTCTGGATTTTTTGAGGAAAATAACTCAGTTCTGTTGCATCCAATCCATACACCTGATTCTTTAAAATTCTATTTGTTAATTCTTCTGGATTTGCTAGGGAAACGTTGTAGCTGCTAACGATAGTATTCTTAGCTGTCTTGACATCTAGTAAAGTGACACCTTGACGGTGAATTTGCTGTAATATTTGACGGGTACTAGCGATCGCTTTATTAGCATCTTCTGGGCTAGTTTGCATTTCAATCCAAAATGTTCCCGCATTCTTTTCTGCTTGAAAGTAGCTATAAATTCCGTAGGTCAAACCTTGGCGATCGCGTACTTCTGCTCCTAGTCTACTAGATAAGGTATCGCCTCCCAAAATCTGATTTAACACTAAGGCTGCATAAAACCGGGGATCTTGGCGATTAATTCCCGTGTAACCCATATAAGTAATAGCTTGGGACTTACCCGGTAAAACTGGATTCACGCGCACTACACTTGGTGGCATTGACACAGTAGGATATTTTAAATTTGGTGGTTGACCCCTAGCTCTCCAGTCACCAAACGCTGTTTTCATTAGCGATCGCACTTTAGCTAGATCAAAATCTCCTACTAATACAAGTACTGTAGTATCCGGGCGGTAATGTTTGGACTTAAAGGCAATCAAATCTTCACGCTTAATCTGCTGTAGGCTTTTTTCTGTAGGGAAAGTGTGTAGAGGATGTTTTTTTGGATAAACCGATTGGACAAATATTCTTCTGGCTACTTCTAATGGGTCATCTAGTTCTAGTTTGAGAGCCGTTAAAGCTTGTTTGCGGTTCAATTCTAGTTCTTTTTCAGGAAACGTACTATTTTTGACAGCATCCGCTAAGGTTTGAATCAAGACAGGCAAGTCTGTTGCTAAACTATTACCCTGAATACGCAGACCTTCGCGAGAAACTTCAAAATTCAGAGTTGCTCCGCGTTCTGCCAATGCTTTAGCAAGAGTCAAGGCATCTTTGCTTTTAGTACCACTCATCAAGTTAGCTCCCACAAGAGATGCCAGTCCGGCTTGCTCGTCATGGTCAAATTCTTTACCTGCTTTGATATTACCGCTTAAGGTAATGGTAGGAGTACTCTGATCTGGCAAAAGCAATACCTGAAGATTATTAGCTAATGTAAATTGTTGTGGTATGGAGTGCTTAACACTATCTGTTGGCAAATCTACATTTGGCAAATACTTCGCCACTTCTGATGAAGCTATGGTTGTGTTGTCAGATAAATGTTCCTGATTTTGTGTTGGTTGCGGTTTGCCATTTATCTCTTTTGTTTGCTTCAGGGTTGGTTCAAAAAAGCCTAGTGTACGGGCTTCTATTTTGAGGTATTTGTTTAATACATCCACAACATCGGCCGCAGTGACTTGACGAACAGCTGTTAAGTAGCGCTCTGTATAGCGGTAATCACCAGCAGTTGTTTCATCATTACCCAATTGCATCGCCTGACTGGTGATATCACGGTTATTCAAAATAATACTAGCTTCTAACTGTGTTTTGGCTCGCTCTACTTCTTCTGGTTTCACTCCTTTTTGAGCCAGACTAGCGATCGCATTATTTATTACTGCCTCAATTTTTGTCAAATCTTGATTAGGAGCAGTCTTCACTAATAACTCGTACCAACTTAATTCTCGCAAGGTGGCAACATGAGCTGTCAATTCATTTGCTAAACCTGATTCTATTAATTCCTGATATAAGTAAGAATTTCGTCCCTCTGTCAAGATGTAATCCATGACATCCAATGCTGGTATGTCCGGGTGATTTACATCTGGTAGCGGATATACCACTTGCAAAAGTGCTGCGGCTCCATGCTCTCGCAAAATTATGGGATTTGGGCATGGGGCATAGGGCATAGGGCATGGGGAAGAAGAGGAATTGGGGAAAGAACTGTCCCCTTGTCCCCTTGTCTCTTTGTCTCCTTCTCTCCCCTGCCCCCTGCTCCCCTTCGGGTTCGCCAGTCCAACGCCAGTCGCTCCTGGGGGAAACCCCCAAGACCGCGCTGGCTCCTCTTTGTTGGAACAACAAGACCGGGCTGACTCACCTGCTCCCCTGCCTCTATTTGGCAGTTTGCCAAAAATATCTTTAACCGTTTTGAGGGTTTTTCCTGTCGAGAAATCTCCGACAATAACTAAGACAGCATTATTAGGGTTGTAGAAATTTTGATAATATTCCCGAACCTGCTCAACCTGAAACTTCTCAACATCTGCTTTAGTACCCCCCACAGGCAACCCATAAGCATGATTGGGAAATACTGCCCGCATCACCGCGCGATTGAGACGATATTCAGGGCTATTTTCGTAACCTTGTAATTCAGAAGTTACTACCCGCTTCTCATTTACTAGATGTTCAGTATCAATCAAAGCATTTTGCATTCTATCTGCTTCCAGCACTAACAGCGCTTTAAGTTTATTTCTTTCTACAGTGCCGTAATATGCAGTTTGGTCATAGCTGGTAAAGGCGTTAGAATCGCTGCCTAAAGCACTAAACAATCGTCCAAATTGAATCGGACGGTTTTTTGTACCTTTAAACATCAAATGTTCCAACTGATGAGCAATGCCGTTTACTCCCGCTTCTTCGTTGCGTGAGCCGAATTTGTACCACATCTGTACACTCACGACTGGAGCAGCATGTACCTCCTTGATTAAGACAGTCAAACCATTTTCCAACACTGTCTTATGGATGTTTTCTGTGACTGGTGAATGTTTTATGTTATTTGCAACTAATTTTATTTGTGTATTTTCACGTCTAGCTGTAGTTGTATATTTACTAAATACAGGCTGATCGCTGAGGAGAAATACAGCGCTCATCCAAAGACTTAACAGTAATAACGAAAAACGATATCTATACCCAACAGAAAGCACAGGCATGATTTTGGTAGATGTATGCAAATCAATTTATATATTCATTTGCAGTGATGACAATAGTCTAATGCCTCTGAATAATTTGTAACATCGGAGACAGTACCAGAGAAAAACTACTTCAACAATAAAAGTATATAAAGAGATAAACCAAATTAATTGAGCTTGGCTAACAATCGAATAAATTCCAAGGGTAAACCATCAGCATCAGCAATGAAAGCGACTTCCCAAATGCGATCGCCTATCTGCTGCTGTGTTGGTTCCAAAAGCACTTTCAATGGTTGTAACTGTTCTGGCTGACTCTGTGACGCTAATGCCATACTTTCTTTCACACTTGCCAACCAGCTAGGTAAATCTGCTGTGATCTCAGTTACATCAAATGAGAGATGATAATACCCTACATAGTGTTCATCTGCAAATGCATCTGGGGCTGGTTTTGGTTCGGGAATTTGGATTAGTTCAATTCTGCCGCCTAATCCTTCCATCCAACAAGCTAAGGTGTAGCCTGTAGTGAAGCGTTCACAAACTATAAACCCCAACTGTTCATAAAAGGCGATCGCTCGATGAATATTTGCAGTCCGAATAGAAGCGTGATGCATAACAAAAGGAACTAGGAACTAGGGGCTAGAGTATAGAACAGTAAGTGGCGTTTAAGCACAGCGCAATCCAACAAAACAACGCAAATATTGGGGTTTCCTGGCTTGACGCGAGTGACATTTAAGGAATGTACGCCTTTGGTATTCCCGTAGGGTAAACCAACATCTCCAAGATTTGTTGGGTTTCTAGCCCCTAGCCCCTAGTCTATCTACTCAAATAACCTGAAATAAGGGTAGCGCACAGGAACTCCCGGCTCTTTTTCCAAATCGAAATTAATCACTTCCCAGCAGGGATCTTCTGATGGATCAGGACTAAAATCTACAGGTAAGCCGTATAACCTTGCAGATGTTACTTCTGGCTGTCCAGAACGCCAAGGCGTGCTACGTTCTAAATAGCCACCCATCAATTCGTGATAACGTCTAGCAATTATTACTCTCGTTGCTCGATAGCCCTGAGTATATAACTTATCTAATGCCTCGTGAATTTCAAAGCGAATACCATCGGGATGAGTATGCTGTCGATACCATTCATTATTCCACCTCCGCCAATGGCGACCAGACTGGAGATGAATCAACTCTCCGGTTTTAGGATTAGCTTCAAACGCGCCGTGACGAGAACATAGATAAGTATCTGTGAGTGTCAGTGCCGGAATAGTCTGGCGACAGTGGGGACACTGAATTTCGGGGCCAAATATGGGGTACTGCAAGCCTGGATTCATCATGAAGTGCATACAAACATAGTTTAGTCTTCACCAGCACCATTGGGTTATATTTTACACTCCGGCTCTGCTACTTTGGGGAGTTTGCTCACCGTTGCAAGCATATAGAGTTGCACCGGAAACAATTTTCACTAGTTTTTTCCTCATTGGAGAGGCTTGACACCGTGATATTCTGGTTGTGCAACCAGCCTCAAAGGTTGGAGTTTCTCCAGTGTTCCTGGGTACCATATTAATATTCTATCGTGTCTACCGCTTCTTACTGGCAATCTGTCGATTTTTCTCAAGCAGCCTTCGTTGCAGCTAATGCTGTTGTGATTGGTTCAGTCAACATCGCAGCAGGGGTCAGCATTTGGTATGGAGCAGTGATTAGGGGAGATGTAGAACGCATTGACATTGGTGAATGCACAAATATTCAAGATGGAGCAATTCTACATGGTGATCCTGGTAAACCAACAATCTTAGAAGATCACGTAACGGTGGGGCATCGTGCTGTGGTGCATTCTGCTTATATCGAACGTGGTAGTTTGATTGGCATTGGCGCAGTAATTTTAGATGGTGTGCGAGTGGGTACTGGTAGCATTATTGGTGCTGGTGCAGTGGTTACTAAAAATGTACCTCCTTTATCTTTGGTCGTCGGCATTCCTGGCCAAGTCTCGCGCCAAGTTACAGACCCCGAAGCCGCAGAACTTATTGAACACGCTAAGCGCTACCAAAAGTTAGCCTTGGTTCATGCTGGGAAGGGTACTGATATTGGCTTTAGTTCAGCGAAATGAAAAGCACAGGAGAATAACTGCTGATTTTTGACCAGTGACTATTGAGCGATATTTTAAACATTCTTTACACACAAATTTGGAAAAATTGCCCACTTCAGCTAAAAATGAAAATGAGAGTAGTTGACAAAACTTAAATTTTTACTAAAACAGAGGGGTTCTAGATATGGATATCGATTTTCGTGTAGCGATCGTTTTAGCACCAATTGCTATTGCTGCTGGTTGGGCTGTGTTTAATATTGGTGCTGCCGCTTTAAGACAAGTTCAAGGCTTTTTGGATAGAGAAGCCTAAATTTTAGTTAAAATCATCAATATTCAACCGACTGTTTCTTTTTACAGAAGCAGTCGGTTTTATTTAATGTTGGGCGTTGAGAAGAGGAATTGGGGTAGGGTGTTGGGTACACACTTCGGCTTCCTTCGACTACGCTACTTCGGCTTACTTCGGCTACGCTCAGTACAAGACGCTCAGCGACTGGGGGATGAAGGAAAATTACCTCTTTCTCCTGTTCTCCCTGCTCCCTGCTCCCCTGCTCCCTGCTTCCCCTGCACCCCCTGCCTTCTTTTCTGTGGATATCAATTCTTTACTACAACCCTTTCAACGTTTTGGTGTCCATCTGGGACTCTCACGCATTGTTAAATTGTTAGCAAATCTTGGCAACCCCCATCACCAAGTTCCGGTGATTCATGTT